>JBEKJZ010000005.1:0-65827 GCA_050010955.1 Xanthobacteraceae bacterium
CCGGTGTGTGGTTTCGGCGCGGTCGTCTGCTCATTGTCTCTCCTGATTCGCTGGGCACAGCGTGCCCGCTGTCAGGCAGAAACTCCACTTATCGGCCTGTGCAGATTTCCGCAGCCGGCTCTCATCTCTGTCCCAATTGCAGCGCTTATATAATAGCTGCCACCTGGTCAGCGCGTGTGAGCGAGCGATGCATCCGCAACGTTTGGTCCTGCGAAGCGTGCGGATTTGAATTTGAGACTGCCGCCTATCTTTCCGTCAGGCAGACCGTCTAATTAAAGCGATCAGACCGCCCAACTGTCGCAAACCAGCTTACCGCGCAGGGTCTCACTGTGCTCTCAATAAAAGAGACGCCAACCGAAGTCGGGGCCTCCCCGTTAGTGCAGGCTATCTCGCGCCCGAAACACTGATCCTCCGGGGACAAAACGGGTGTGAGGATTGGGTCGGGCCAACAGTACAGCACTCTTGCAATCTAAACGCCCCTATTTCGGGATTCACCACGGGCCATGAGGATAGTCAGGCTCGCAGCCGAGCGACGAGCCTATAGAACGGGCGCAGGGCTGAGTTCCATTGGATCATCCTGCGACGACAAACGTCACAATAGACGCTGTCACTGTCTGCAATTGGCAATGCGGTGTAACTTACAACGTATCGTGCTCCGCATTGCCGACAGAAAAAATCAGCTCCCGCCAAATAGTTCAGTGCTGTATCGTCTATTCTGCGGGAAAATCTTGCTCCCGCCGCGAGCACTCGTCAACCGTCGGTTGTCGGTGGCCTCTCACTCATCGTTCGGGTATTCAGCCTCGTTATGCTCCGCCTTAAACTCATAGTGCATAATGAGGTTTGCAGAGCGTTGCCTCACCACGGCAACGCTTCCGACATGCTCGGCGTAGCGCGGAAAGTCGGAAGCTGTTGATCCGATAGGTCTTCCCTACCCTACATGCACACCGCCGCGAGCGAACGGCACACAAGCGGCACACTTAGTTCCCCAGCCAAGCTTCGCCGACGATACGGGAGCGATGCGAGGCGCGGTCGGTCGAGGCTCGATGCTTCAGCTTGAGACCCAATTCTGCGCGGACACGATCATCACTGCGCGGAATTTGCTGGCGGAGGCGCCGGCGGGGCGGCCTGACCGGGCGGTGGCGCGTAAGGCGGCGCCGAGGCGGTGTAGGTGCTCGGCGGGTGCGGCATATTTGACGGCGGCGCCGACGGCGTCGAATTGGACCTGAAAAGATTGGCAAGGAGGCCGCTGGGGCCCAACTCATCCGCGGACGGGTTCGAAGGAGCGGGACCAACGCTCACGCCCCCTCGAGCGGTTGTGGGACCTGCATAGGCAGGCAGAGATGAGGATGCGGAAACATTCGGCGGGGACGGCATACCTGCCGTCTGTGTGGGTGACATCGCTCCCGTCTGTGCGGGCGGCATCGCTGCCGTCTGTGTGGAGGGCGTAGAATTGTGCCGGAAAACATCAACCAGGATGCCGCTGGGCCCGGACTCATCATACGAGTAGGGACCCGAAGGTGGCGGGCCAACGGTTACACCCCCTCGAGCGGTAACGGGACCTGGATAGGCAGGCAGAGATGAGGACGTCGACCCGACGGAATCGGGTGGAGAAGAAGAGGCCGAGGAGAACGAAGAACACCCCGCCAGTGCCGGCAACAGTCCAATCGAAACAACGAAAGGAGCGACAACGCAGCGCCCCGCTCGGCCACCGGCCAGCGTGCCAACCCTCACGCGAGCGCATAACCCGTGCGTCCCCATGACGCCCTTATAGCAACCACACCATGTCGATCTCAAGGCGGGTGCCGGCTAAGGCGAGTGGGACAGCGAACCTAACCCATTGCAATGCTGTGACAATACCCCATCTGCCACGTGCGGCGGTTTTCGACCCAACAGTCTGGTATAAAGAAAGATACTCGTCCGACAGCTCCCAAGGGCCGCGTTGAGCGCCATTGATACCAGTGAGAGCCCGATCCTGGCCGCACCGCGCCGACCGGAAGGCCGACTGACTTTCCGGCAATTCCTGCGCGTCATCCGCGAGAACACGCTCGCCACCTATCCGCCGGAGGATTTCAGCGAGGACATTCTCGCGCGCCGGCTGCTGTGGCGCCGCACGTTCATCGTCAACGAACCGAGCGGCATCCGGGACGTGCTGCTGGACAATGCGCAAAACTACATAAAATCCGAGGTCGCCCGCCGCCTCCTAGAGCCGGGGTTAGGCCGCGGTCTTCTCACCAGCGAGGGCGAGACTTGGAGGCGCCATCGCCGCATCATGGCCCCCGCCTTCGATCCCCGCAGCGTTGCCGGCTATGCGCCGATCATGACCGAGCTCACCGAGCGGTTGCTGGAGCAATGGGATGCGTTGCCGGAGCGCAACGAGGTCGATGTGGCGGCAGCGATGATGCACACCACGCTGCACATCATTTCGCGAGCGATGTTCTCCTCGGATTCCGATGAGATCGTCGATGTCGTCGAACGCGGCGTCGGGCGTTATCAGACCAGCGTACGGCCCAGCCTGCTCGATCTGCTGCACTGCCCCGAATGGCTCACGCATCTTGTTTCGCCGCAGCCCACCAAAGGGATTTTCAACGAGTTCGACAAATCGGTTGATCGTTTGCTGACGGCGCGCGGCCGCGAGCCGGATGCCGAACCCAAGGATCTGCTCGCCCGCCTGATCGCTGCGCGCGATACCGAGACCGGCGGCGGCATGACCGCGGCGGAAGTGCGCGACCAGGTGGTCACCATTTTCATGGCCGGCCACGAGACCACGGCGCAGGCGCTGGCCTGGACCTGGTACCTGTTGTCGCAACATCCCGCCGCGGAAGCCAAGCTTCACGAGGAACTGACCGCCGTACTCGGAGGCCGCGCGGCGTGCCATGAAGACTTGGCCCAGCTTCGTTACGCCCGCATGGTGATCGATGAATCGATGCGGCTCTATCCGCCGGCGCACACTTTGGGGCGCGAGGCGATCGGCCCTGACGAAGTGCTCGGTCATCGCATCCCGGCCGGCGCCACGGTCCTGATCGTGCCCTGGATGCCGCACCGCAAGCCGTCGCTATGGGAGCATCCGGACCGTTTCGAGCCGGAACGATTTGCGCCCGAACGCACCGCCGCACGTCCGCGCTATGCCTATATTCCGTTTGGCGCCGGTCCGCGCATCTGCATCGGCGCGGCGTTCGCCATTGAGGAAGCCTTGTTGATCCTCGCCACCATCGCGCAGCGCTATCGGCTGCACCTCAAGCCCGGCCATCCCGTCGAGCCGCAGGGCCTGATCAAGCTGCGGCCCCGCTACGGACTGCCGATGCGGCTGGAGCGGCGGCGGAGTTAGCTGCCGTTTCCTCAGCGGCTTTGCCATGCAAAGAGCCGGACGGATCGCTGCCGGTGAGCCGCACCACGTGCTTGCCCTTCTCGGCGAGCTGGTCATCAGCGCATCGACGTCGTCCCGTTGGCCGGAGCGGCGGAAGCCGCTGTGGCTGACCAAAAGTTTGCGCGCTTCGCGGCGGGCGAAATCCAGCACGTCGTGCGATACGCGTTCGTCGAACAGAATGACGTCGGCCAATTGCAGCGCGCGCACGGCGCGTAGCGTAAGCAAATCCGCATCGCGCGGGCCGGCCTCGACCACCGTCACCGATCCGTATTCGGCCGCGGCCCCCTTGCCCTTTGGCCTCGGCGAGCAAACCATCGAAGTCCGCTTGGCTTGGCCCGCCGTCGGTACGCCTCATCGCATGGGCGGTAAAGCGCTGCCTGAATTTGCGGCGCGCGGCATAACTCAGACCTGAGGCCTTGACCGCGGCACGCCAGCTTTGCGCCGCCGCTGCCCAGGCGGCGAATCTCCTCGGCAGCAATGCCTCGAGCTTGGCGCGGATCGCTTGCGCGAAGACCGGTGCGGTGCCGTCGGTAGAAATGCCGATGACCAATGGCGAGCGGTTGACGATGGCGCCGAAGGTGAAATCGCAGAACGCCGGCCTGTCGATGACGTTGACCGGTACGCCGGCGGTTCGCGCGGCTTGCGCGAACGCCGCAGCGCCCGCATCCTCTTCGAATGCGCCGACGGCCACCGCGGCACCGTTGAGATCATCCGCCGCCAAGGCGCGCTCATGCACCGCGATTGTCCCGCCCGGCGGATCGGCGGCGACCGCGCGTAGCTCAGCCGAAATCTCCCCGGCAAAGACGTCGACGCGCGCACCGGCCGCCGAAAGGAGCTCCGCCTTCCAGGCCGCCGCCGCGCTGCCGCCGGCGATCACCGCGCGCTTGCCGTCGAGCACAAGAAAGACTGGCAGTGTCGCGAGCGGTCCGATGCGGCCGGGCCGCGCGTCGCAGGTCATGCGGCTGAAGTTCACGGACGAAAGTCTCCTAATAAACGTCGGTCTGGTAACGGCCGCTGGCCTTCAGCTCGGCGAGGAACTTCGCCGCGTCGGCCGGCGTGCGCGCGCCATGTTTGGCAATGACGTCGGCGAGCACGGCTTCGACATCCTTGGCCATGCGCAACGCATCGCCGCAGACATAGACGTGCGCGCCGTCATTGAGCCACGACCACAGATCGCGGCCGACCTCGCGCATGCGATGCTGCACGTAGATTTTCTCGTCGCCGTCTCGTCGCCGTCACGCGACCAGGCGAGCGTGAGCCGCGTCAGCAGTCCCACCGAACGCATGGCGACGAGTTCGTCTTCGTAGAAAAAATCGAAATTGCTGCGCTGATGACCGAAGAACAGCCAATTGCGTCCCGACGCCTCGATCGCCCGCCGCTCATGCAGGAAGGCGCGGAACGGCGCGATCCCGGTGCCGGGCCCGATCATGATGATCGGTTTCGACGGGTCTTCCGGCAGCGCAAAATGCTGCGCCTTCTGTACGTAGATTTTGATCTTGTCGCCGGGCGCGATACGGCCGCCGAGGAAGGTCGAGCAGACGCCCAGCCGCGTGCGCTTGTCGATGTCGTAACGCACCGCATCGACGGTGAGCGAGACGCGGCCGGGATCGGACCTGGGGGAGGAGGAGATCGAATAGACGCGCGGCTGCAGCGGATCGAGCGCCTCGATGAAGGCTTCCGGATCGGGCCTTATGCCGGGGAATTTGTGCAAGGCGGCCAGCACGTCGAGCGTCGCAGCGTCGCCGTCCGGGTCGCCGCCCGCGGCGAGCTGCCTCGCCTTCTGCTTGCGCTCGCCGCCCGTGAGATACGAAATGAGCTGAAAAAGCATGTCTAGTGCGGGCGCCAGCGAGACGCCGTCGGCCAGCGTTTCGCGCAGCGTGCGTTCGGCGATGGGAAATCCGGCGGCGCGTGCAGCGCGGCGAGCACTGCGTCGACCAGATCGGGATCGTTGGCGGGAAAAATGCCGAGAGACTCGCCGACGACATAGTCGAGATCGGCGCCGTCGAGATCGATATCTATATGCCAGGTTTCCTTTTCCGAGCCGGGCTTGTTCAAGCGACGGCGCGAGAGGAAGGTGGCATAGACCGGATTGTCGCGCGAGCGCCCGGGTGCGGTGGCGGGGGCGGGCTTGGCTTGCGCCGGCGCAGGCTCCGCGACCTGCGTGGGGTCGAGCTCCTGATAAAGCTGCTTGAGCATGCGGGAGGTGTCTTTGCCTCCCGGCACGCAGAGGTTCAGCCGCTTCTCGGATGTCGCAAACAGCGCGTCCGCGTAGTCTTTGCAGTTATAACCGCATTGGCCGCAGTCTTGCTGCGCCATGGCAGCCATCAGCCGCCGCGGCAGCCGCTTGCCTTCGGCGAGCTTCATGCGCTCGGCCAGCGGCATCGCCGGATCGTGCCAAGGGGCTCCGTCATCCGCGCCGTCATCATCGGCCGCCGGCGCGGCGGGCGCGGCGCCATCAAGCAACCCAGCCAGCAGCTTGGCGGCATCGGCGGTGGAGAGCGGCGTGACGCTCTCTTCCAGCCCGAACAATCCGGCAAATAGCCCGTTGAGCCAGGTGCGCTGCTCCGGCGTAAACGGCGCCGTTTCCGGAATGAACGACGGGATCGGCGGCCGCGGCGTCATGCTCATTCGGCGGCCTCGCGGTCGGTCATGGCCCTCAGCGCGTCGATCTCATGCCGGCGGGCGAAGGCGAGGAAGCTCTCCTCGCGAGACGCGCGATGCACCAGGTAGGCCTTCAAGATGCGTTCGACCGTGCGCGGCGCCTCCTGTTCCGTCACGTCGCGATAGAGTTCGCGGCCGAGCGCCGCGTGCGGTCCGAAACCGCCGCCGACATAGATGTGATAGCCCTCGACCGGATCGGCATCCTCGCTTGCCTGGACCTTGCAGGCCAAGAGGCCGATTTCCGACACAAAGTGCTGCGCGCAGGAGTTATGACAGCCGGTCAAATGAATGTTCACCGGCGTGTCGAGGGGAACGCGCGTCTCGCACCAGCGCGCAATTTCCTCGGCATGGCGCTTGGTGTCCGAGGCGGCGAATTTGCATCCGGTATTGCCAGTGCAGGCGATCAGGCCGGAGCGGATGGCGTTGGTTTCGAAGGCGAGGCCGAGCGCTTCAACCCGCATCTTGGCCGCGGATACTTTCTCAGTCGGCACGCCGGAGATCAGAAGGTTCTGCCAGACCGCGAGCCGCAGATCGCCGTCGCCGAGGTCGCGCGCAACTTCGGCAAGGCCGCGCATTTGCGCGACTGACAAGCGCCCGACCGGCACCACGACACCAATCCAGTTCAGCCCGTCCTGCTTCTGCGGATGAACGCCGATATGCGCCGTGCGGTCGAACGCGGGACGCGGCGCCACGGCGCCGGGCACCGCGCGGTCGAGCCGGCGGCCGAGTTTCTCCTCGAGCAGACCGAGGAATTTCTCGACGCCCATGGCGTCAAGCACGTATTTCAGCCGTGCCTTGGTGCGGTCGGTGCGATTGCCGTGATCGATGAAGACGCGCACGACCGCGTCCGCCGCCTTGCAGGCATCCTGCGGCGGCACCAGCACACCGGTATCGCGAACGAAATCGCGGTGGCCGGTGATGCCGCCGAGGCAGAGCTTGAACCAGACGCCGGGAGTAAGGCCGAAGCCATCGTTCACCTGCACCGCCTGGAAGCCGATGTCGTTGGTATCCTCCAACACCGGAATGGTGCCGGCGCCGTCGAAAGCGACATTGAACTTACGCGGCAGGCCGTAGAGCGAGCGGTCGTTGAGGATGTGGAAGTGCCATTCGCGCGCATAGGGGCGCGTATCGATCAGCTCCTGCGGATCGATGCCTGCCGTCGGCGTGCCCGTGACGTTGCGGATATTGTCGGCGCCGGAGCCGCGCGAGCACAGCCCCAAATCCTGGATCGCCTCGATCATGGCGACCGCGTTGTGGGCCTCGACTTCGCGGATCTGGAGATTCGCGCGTGTCGTCACATGGGCGTAGCCGCCGCCGTAGCGCTCGGCGAGATCGGCAACGCCGGCGAACTGCGCGGCCTTGACGATCCCATTCGGGATGCGCAGCCGGCACATGTAGGAGTTCTGGTTCGGCGCGACATAGAACAGACCGAAAAACCGCCAGCGGAAATTGTCCGGCGGTTTCGGATATTCGCCCTTGGCCGCGTGCTCCTTCAGCCGCTCATACGTGTCGAAGGGATGCTGCTCGCGTTTGAATTTTTCCGGATCAGAGAGCTTGCCACCGGCAGCGAGCACGCGGTTCTGCGCTTTCAGCGCCGCCGCGTCCGGGCCGGTCGGCTCGAGCGGCAGCGCACCGCCGGCTGGCGCCGCAGCGCCGGCGACGTTTTTTGCCGCTTTGGCGATCTGCACGCCGGCGACGAACCCTTCCAGGTAACGCTTCTGTTCCGGTTCGAAATCGCCGGCCTGTCCCGCTGCGACGGGTTTGAGGTCCGCCTCGCTCATTCAGCGGGGACACGCGTCGGCGCGGTCAGGGGCGCGGGCGCGGTCGTCCGAGGCTTGTGAGTAATGTAGAGCGCAAGCCCGGTGAACACGAAACCGCCGACCAGATTGCCGAGCGTGACCGGAATCTGATTCCACAGCCACCATTGCGCGACGCTCACCTTGGCGCCCATCATCATGCCGGTCGGGATGATGAACATGTTCACCACCGAGTGCTCGAAGCCCTGGGCGAAAAAGATGAAGATCGGCATATAGGCGCAGGCGATCTTGCCAATCGTCGAGGAGGTGGTCATGGCGGCGACGATGGCGAGGCAGACCATCCAGTTGCAGAGGATCGCCTTGACGAAGACCGTGACGAGGCCGGCGAAGCCGAGCGCCTCGTAGCCGGTAGTCTTGGCCTCGGCGATGGCGATGATTTTTGCGGCGACACCGACTGGCGCCGTCGCGCCGAAATTGGTGAGCGCGATCGCCAACAGCCCGCCATAGACGACGCTGCCGATCAGATTGCCGAGGAACACCCAGCCCCAGCTGGCGAGCATGGTTTTGACGTCGGTATCGTTCTCAATCCACGGCAGCGGCAACAGGCCGAAGCTACCGGTCACCAGATCGAGGCCGAGCAGCACGATGAGGATGAGGCCGACGGGGAAGATCAGCGCGCCGACCAGCGGCTGGCTGGTCTGCACCGCGCCGGTGATGGCGAGACTCGTCGCAGCGGCGAGGATGGCGCCGGCAAGGCCGCCGCGGATCAGCAGGTCGAGGGGTGCGAGCGCCAGCTTACTGCGCCCGGCGTTGACCATGGCAGAGGCGACGTCCGCCGGCTTGACGTAGTCCATGTCTCGGCTCCCGTTTTTTTAGGCCGCCCGAGACGTCTTTACGAAACTATCGGCCGACCAAGGCTCCCCTCTTGCCGTGGTGCAGCAAGCGGCGTGCCAGCCGATAGGCTATTGATTAGACTTGGTATTTTCCTCTGGTGGAAATACTTGTGCCGTCCAATGCGGCACCGTCGGGCGAAACGTTGGGCACAGGTGGGGGCGGAACTTATTCGTGGGTAGCTGGCACGGCCTGGGCCGGATTGCCCCACTTTCTGATGGCCAGCTGTTTCCGAGGCGGCTTCGGTCGTCGCTTGTAGCCGCCTCTAAGTTTCGCTGACGGCGGCGCTTCTATTTTTGCCGCTCCATTCTCTGTTGACGGCACGTCATGTCGCTCAGTGCAGGTGCGACCAGGTCCACGCCACCGCCCACTTGACGGTGGCCTCTACGACCCACCGGCAGGTCTTGTTGGTCAATTCAAACAGCGTCTTGTGCTGACTGACTGCTGCCGGCGCGGCTTGCGGGTGCTTGCCGCGTTTGCCGCCGCGGCGCCGGCGCGCCGGCGTCGTCTCGGCGCAGCGCTCTCCGGCGGATTTCGCTTTGACCGCCGACGCTGCCGTGGCCTTGTCCGTTCGCAGCCGAAGCCGATGGACTTTTCCCAGCGCCGCGGACCGCGACAGACCGCCAAGCCGGGCGGCGATCGCGGCGGCCGTCAGGCCCTCGTTCCAAAGCCGTTTCAAGAGATCGATTTGCTCGATGGTCCATGATTCAGTTGGCACGACTGTCAACTCCGCGGAGTCCGCCCGCCGCGTGCGAGCGCCGGTCAGGCCTGGGAAGCGTCTCGGTGTTGGCTCGCCCGCCAATCAGGCGGCTATCTTGCGTCGCCGTTTGTGATATAGTCGCACAAAACAGGACAGTCAAGTCGCGGTTTTAGACGCTAGGCGCTATAAACGGAATCGGTGACAATAATCGCATGGCACGCCGCACCCGACCCAGTAAGCAGATGACCGGCCTGTACTACGCGCGAGAAGCGCGCGGCATGTCGCGCACCGAACTGGTCAAGCGGTCGGGCATTTCCAAACAGCAGCTGTCGCGGCTGGAGAATGGCCATATCCGGCTGCGGCTCGACCACCTCAAGCCGTTCGCCGCGGTGCTCGGCTACACGCCGGAGCAGATTCTGCTGTGGGGACGCTACCCCGGCACCCCCGGCAGCCGTATCGAATCAAGCGACGTGCTGCGCGAAGAGGCCGCGCACGACGAACCGCTCGGCCCGTCTCCCGGCCAGGTGCCGGAACTCGACACCCGCGCCGGTCTCGGTGGCGGCGGGGTGCCGGCGCGCGAAGTGCGCAAGGATGGACGCCACGCCGACCCGTTGAAGGCCGAAGGTTGGATGTTTCCGCAGGCTTTCGTGCGCGAGCAATTGCACTCCTCGTCCGGCCGCCTTCTGGTCCTCGACACTACCGGCGACAGCATGGCGCCGACCATCGTCTCCGGCGAGCGCGTGATCGTCGATACCGGCCACAAGACGCCGACGCCGGACGGGCTTTATGCCATTCGCGACACCTTCGAGTGCATCGTGGTCAAGCGACTGCAAGTCTTGCGTTCGTCGCGGCCGACGCGGGTGAAGGTGATCTCCGACAATCCGAATCATCCGAGCGAGGAGACCCCGCTCAGCGAGCTCGAGGTCGTCGGCAAGGTGCTCTGCTGCCTCAAATTGTTCTGAGCAAGCGCGCTTCCGTTTTCAACACCGAGCCACGCCGAATCAGTCAGACGATGGACTTTGCCGCGCGCCGCGGCGGGCGCCGGGACCGAGCGTGATTCGCGGTCCGTCACCGATAGCGTGACGGCTCGCTTGACAATCGTCCTATTTTTCGTTACGAACCGACAGCGTCGAGCCGCGCCTGCCGTGACGGCCGCGGCGAACCAAAACGCGATCCGCGATGCCATTCGCCGAACATTCAACCGCTACGAGTTCACCGCGGCAGGACCGCGACAGTGAGCACATCCGCCGCGCTGCCGCGGCGGCACGGGTCGGGCCGACGCCAGCCATGGCGGTGGCGCTGGCGCAGATCGGCGCCGCCTTCGACGAAGCCGCAACCATCAACGACTTCAAAATCAGGGTCGAGCGGCTGATTCGGCTCGGGCCTTGTCACCCCGCGGTCCGCGCCCGCTTCGGGGCGCGCGCGTCAATGGTATTTGGCCGCGGCCTCGACTCAGCGGTCGCCCTCGTCGATCGATGCTGGCGCGATGAGCGCAAGGCGTTTCAGATCGCGAGCGCCCTCGGCTGCGCCACGCGGCTCTCGCTCGAGGTGTTGGGCGAGCTACGCCTCATTCTGCGGTGGATGCGCTGGAAAAGATGCACGGGAAGTTCCGCGAAATCGTCGCGATGCTGTGCGGGACGCCGATCGCGGCGGCGGCGGAATGATGTTGGGACCGGAGACCCGGGCGGCGAAAGTGCGAGCAGCCGACTTATGCCGGGCCCGGCTTGACCACGCGGATGTGCAGTTCGCGCAATTGCTTGGGAGTCGCCTCCGACGGCGCTCCCATCATCAAATCTTCGGCGCGCTGGTTCATCGGGAACAGCACCACTTCGCGCAGGTTCTCTTCGCCGCACAGCAGCATCACGATGCGGTCGATGCCCGGCGCAATGCCGCCGTGCGGCGGCGCGCCAAGCGACAGCGCATGCAGCATACCGCCGAATTTCTGTTCCAGCACGCTTTCGTCATAGCCGGCGATGGCAAACGCCTTCTTCATCACGTCGGGAATATGATTGCGGATGGCGCCGGAGGACAGTTCAACGCCGTTGCAAACGATGTCGTACTGGATCGCCCTGAGACTGAGAATTTTGTCGCGGTCGGCAGGGTCAAGCGCGAGAAATTCATCTGCCGGCAAGTTCGGCATCGAGAACGGGTTGTGGGAGAAGTCGATTTTTTTCTCCTCCTCGTTCCACTCGTACATGGGAAAATCGACGATCCAGCACAGCTCGAAACGACTCTTATCGATCAGACCGAGGTCCTCGCCGACTTTCGTTCGCGCCGCACCGGCAAACTTGACGAAGCTTTGCGGTTCGCCGGCGACGAAGAATACCGCGTCGCCGTCGTTCCGGCCGAGCTGCGTCCGCAACTGTTCGGTGCGCTCGGGGCCGAGATTGTTGGCGACCGGGCCGCGACCGACAGTCGCACCGCCGTCAGACGCAAAGAAGATGTAGCCGAGGCCGGGCTGCCCTTCGCCCTGCGCCCAGGAATTCATCCTGTCGCAAAAGGCGCGCGAACCGCCGCCGGCCGCCGGGATCGCCCACACCGCCGCCCTGGCGCTGCCTTCGAGAATACGGGCAAAAACCTTGAATCCCGAGCCGCGGAAAATCTCCGACACATCCTGCATGACGATCGGGTTGCGCAAATCCGGCTTGTCGGTGCCGTATTTGCTCAAAGCCTCGCCATAGGGGATGCGCGACAATTTTGGCGTCACCGGCTTGCCGCCACCGAACTCTTCAAACACGCCGCGAATGACCGGCTCGACCGCGTCGAACACGTCTTCCTGGGTGACGAAGCTCATCTCCAGATCGAGCTGATAGAACTCGCCGGGCGAGCGGTCGGCGCGGGCATCCTCGTCGCGAAAGCACGGCGCGATCTGGAAATAGCGGTCGAAGCCGGAGATCATGATCAGCTGCTTGAACTGCTGCGGCGCTTGCGGCAGCGCGTAGAATTTCCCGGGATGCAACCGCGACGGCACGAGATAATCGCGCGCGCCTTCCGGCGACGAGGCGGTCAGGATCGGCGTCTGGAATTCGAAAAAGCCCTGCTCCTTCATGCGCCGCCGCAGCGAATCGATGATCTCGCCGCGCTTCATGATGTTCTGGTGCAGATGCTCGCGGCGCAGATCGAGAAAGCGGTATTTGAGCCTGATGTCTTCGGGGTAGTCGTGCTCGCCGAAAACCGGCATGGGCAGTTCCGCGGCACGGCCCAAAACCTCGATTTCGCGGATGTAGACTTCGACCTCGCCGGTCGGCAGGTCGGGGTTTTCCGTGCCGCCCGGCCGCCGCCGCACCCTGCCGTCGATGCGCACCACCCATTCCGACCGCAAAGTCTCCGCCACCTTGAACGCCGGACTGTCGGGGTCGGCGACCACCTGGGTGAGCCCGTAGTGGTCGCGCAGATCGATGAACAGCACGCCGCCATGATCGCGGATGCGGTGGCACCACCCGGACAGGCGCACCTCGCTGCCGATGTCGCTCGCTCGAAGCGCGCCGCAGGTATGGCTGCGATAGCGGTGCATTTTCAATTCCGCCGAAGGTACGGGAAATGGCGAGCGCACAAGCACATAGCGGCCGCCGCCTTGTCAAGCGGGCACCCCGCGCCTCGACAGGACGGCGCCGATCTGCCACTTCACGGCAACCGGGAAGCGGGAAATGCCGAAGAAACACAAGACGGCTCAGCCGGCCGCAGATGCCGAAATCATGACCACGGCCGACGCCGTGGTCGCGACCCTGATCGCGCATGGGCTGAACACGATCTACGCCCTGCCCGGGGTGCAGAACGACCACCTGTTCGAGGCGCTGTTCAAGGCTTCGGACCGGCTGCGGACGGTGCATACCCGGCATGAGCAAGGTGCCGCGCTGATGGCGCTCGGCGCGGCGCTGGCGACCGGCAAGCCGCAGGCCTATGCCGTGGTCCCGGGCCCGGGGCTGCTCAATTCCGCGACCGCGCTGTTGACTGCCTACGCGATGAACGCGCCCGTGCTCGGTTTGATCGGGCAGATTTTTCAGGCCGATATCGGGCGTGGCCTCGGCCATTTGCATGAGATCCGCGACCAGCATGGCGTTATCAAGCGGCTGGTCGATCACGCGGCGCTGATCAGCAAGCCTGAACAAGCGTCGCGACAGACGGCGCTGGCGCTGCGCGCTATGCACAGCGGCCGGCCCGGACCGGCGGTCCTCGAATGCGCCATCAACGTCTGGGGCAAGAGCGGCCCGGTCGTCGTGCGGTCGCCGCTGCCGCGGCCGGCGCCGAACATCGATCGCGACGCCGTGCGCAAGGCGGCGACGATTCTCGGCGCCGCCAAGCGGCCGATGATCGTCTGCGGCGGCGGCGCCCAGGACGCCGCGGCGGAAGTCACGGCGTTGTCCGCCATGCTGCAGGCGCCGGTGCTGGCCTATCGGCGCGGCCGCGGCGTTCTCGATGGCCGCAGCCCCTTCAGCGTCACCCTGCCGCTCGGGCACGAATTGTGGGGCGAGGCCGACGCGGTGCTCGCGGTCGGCACCCGGCTGCTCATGCAATTTCGCGAATGGGGCGTCGATCGCCACCTCGCCATCGTCCGCGTCGATGCCGATCCGAAGGAACACAATCGCTGGCAGCGGCCCAGGGTGGCGCTCGTCGGCGACGCCAAACCGATCCTGCAAAGTCTGCTCGCGGAATTGCCGGCGCGCAACGCCAAGCGGGCATCGCGGCAGGCGGAAATGGACGAGCGTCAGGCGAAGTGGCGCAAGCGCTTCGAGAAGATCGCCCCGCAGGTCGCCTTCCTCGAAGTGATGCGCGCCGAACTGCCGGAGGACGGCATTTTCGTCGACGAGGTCACCCAGCTCGGTTTCGCCGCGCGGCTGGTCTTTCCCGTCTACAAGCCGCGCACGTTTCTGTCGCCCGGCTATCAGGATCCGTTGGGCTGGGGTTTTGCCACGGCGCTGGGCGCACAGGACGCGCGGCGCGATGTGCCGGTGCTGTCGATCTCCGGCGACGGCGGCTTCATGTTCACGGCCACCGAGCTTGCCACCGCCATGCAGCACCGCATTCCGCTGGTGACGGTGGTGTTCAACGACGGCGCCTACGGCAATGTGCGCCGCATCCAGCAGGAGCGCTTCGGCAACCGGCTGATCGCCTCCGATCTGGTCAATCCCGATTTCGTCGCCTTCGGCAAGAGCTTCGGCGCCGAGGCGGTGCGGGCGCGATCGCCGGCGGAACTCGGCCAAGCCCTGCGCCGCGGCTTTGCCCGCCGCGACGGCCCGACCCTGATCGAAGTCCCGGTTGGCGCGCTGCCGAGCCCGTGGGAGTTCATCCATATGGGGCGAGTGCGCGGTGGCTGACGGCCCCGGACCGGCGACAACGCCACGCGATTCCGCTATCACAGTCGCAATGCAGCCGATCACGACAACGTCCGAGCTTGCCGCGGTCTGCCGGCGGATGGCGTCCCACCCCTTCATCACCGTCGACACCGAATTCCTGCGCGAAACCACCTATTACCCGCTGCTGTGCGTGGCGCAGATGGCCTCGGCCGACGAGGCGGTGGTGGTCGACGCGCTGGCGCCGGGTATCGATCTCGCCCCCTTTTTCGCGCTGATGGCCAACGAGAAGGTGATGAAAGTCTTTCATGCCGCGCGTCAGGACATCGAAATCGTGTGGCACCGCGCCAAGCTTATTCCGCATCCCGTCTTCGACACCCAGGTCGCCGCCATGGTTTTGGGCTACGGCGATTCCATCTCCTATGACCAGCTGGTGCAGCGCATCACCGGCGACACGCTCGATAAATCGCACCGCTTCACCGACTGGACACGCCGGCCGCTCTCCGAAGCGCAGCTGTCCTACGCGGTCTCCGACGTCACGCATCTACGGGACGTCTATGCGGCGCTGGTCGACGACCTCGGGCGGCGCGCCCGGGTCGACTGGGTGCAAGAGGAAATGCAGGTGCTGACGTCGGCCGACACCTACCGCATGGATCCGGAGAACGCCTGGCAGCGTCTGAAGATGCGCGTGCGCAAGCCCAAGGAGCTCGCCGTACTGATCGAGGTCGCGGCCTGGCGCGAGCGCGAGGCGCAGTCGCGCGACGTGCCGCGCTCCCGCGTGCTCAAGGACGACGCGATCGCCGATATCGCCGTGCAGGCGCCGACGACAATCGAGAAGCTCAAGAGTCTGCGCTCGCTGCCCAAGGGCTTCGAACGCTCGCGCTGGGGCGAGGCGATCGTCGCCGCGGTGGCGCGCGGCCTGGCGCGCGATCCGAAGACATTGCCGCGTCCGGCGCGGCTGCAGTCCTCGACCAACGGCGCCGCCGTCGTCGAGCTGCTCAAGGTGCTGTTGCGCATGATTTCCGAGCGCCACCACGTCGCCGCCAAGGTGATTGCCACGGTCGACGATCTCGAGCGCATCGCGGCCGATGACGCCGCCGATGTCCCCGCGCTCACCGGCTGGCGCCGCGAGCTGTTCGGCGAAAAGGCGCTCGCGCTCAAACACGGCAAGCTGGCGCTGGCGATCGAAAAGGGCCGGGTGGCAACGGTCGAGCGCAGTTGACGGTCGGCTTACCCCAGCAGCACCACCGGCTCGCGGCCGATGAGTCGCGCCAGCACGCGCAGCCGGTTCAAAACCCGTTCGCCGTAGAGCGCCGCGAATTGACCGGGCAGCCGCAGCGCCAGGCGATGCCGCTCCACCGCCAGCGGCGTTCGCGGCAGCACGCCAGGCATGGCCGCGGACACGACATAGGCGAGCCGCAGCGCCGCACCGAGCACGCGGGCGCGGTCGAGCCCGCGAGTCGAAGCAAGCTCGCGCAACCGCGGCGACAGCTCGTCGTCCATCACCAGTCCGACGTGGCGGTAAAATACCGCGAGCGCCAGATAGGCGCGGCCCGGATGGTCGATGGCGGTGAAGCCGCCATGGGCAATGATATTGAGCGATTGCTCGCCGCGGTAATCGGGATGCGCCCGCCAGCCGATATCGGCCAACAGGCAGGCGGCGTGACGAAGCCGGCGTTCCTCGGACGTTTCACTCAGGCCAGAGGAGGCCATGAAACGGTCGGTCCATGCGATCAGCTCTTCGCCGTGGCGCGGCGAACGCGAACGCAATTTGTTGAGCCCGCGTGCCGCTTCGATAAGCGCATCCTTCTCCTTGTCCTTCTGCTTGAGCAGCGAATAGAGCAAGCCCTCGCGCACGCCGAGTGCGGAGAATATCACCTGGCGCGGCTTGCCGATGCGCACGATGTATTCCAGCACCAGGGCCGCATAGGACAGTAACGGCCGCCGTGCACTCGCCACCACTTCGATGTTGGAGAGCGTGTCGGCATCGACCCGATGCACCAGGCGAGCGAATTCCAGCGCGTCATCGGCGGCAATGGCGTAGCCGTGCATCACGTGCAGTGGGTATCCGGTCTGCCACATGTGCAGCCGCGCCAGCGCCCGCCAGGTGCCGCCGACGGCGTAGAAGTTGCGGCCCTTGCAGTCGCTGAGCAGCGGCAAGGAGCCAAGGGTTTTCTTGACGAACTTTTCCGCCTTCTTGAGCGATTTTGCCGAAATGTCGGCCAGGGCCAAACCGCCGAGCGGCCGGGTCAAGCCGCGCCCGGCGCGCGTGCCGTGGACATTGACCAGTTCGAGCGAGCCGCCGCCGAGGTCGCCGACCACGCCGTCCGCCTGATGCACGCCGGAAATGACGCCGAGCGCGGTCAACTGCGCCTCGCGGCCGCCGGACAGCACGTCGATTTCGGTCCCGATGATTCGTTCGGCGAGCTTGATGAAGGCGCGGCCATTCTTGGCGTCACGGCAGGCCGCAGTAGCGATGGCCAAAACTTTCTTCACCCCGATGGTCGTGCAGAGCGCGCGGTAGCGCTTGAGCGCGGCCAAGGCCTGCTCGACCGCGTCGGCGGCGAGCAGTCCGGTGGACTGCACCTCGCGGCCAAGCCCGCATAACGCCTTCTCGTTGAACAGCGGCGTCGGGCTGCGGGTCAGCCCTTCGTAGACGACAAGCCGCACGGAATTCGAGCCGATGTCGATCACCGCCAGTGGCGGACCATCGTCGAGGCGTCCCTGAGCGTCGATCTTGGCGCGGCTCATCTTTTGCAATCAGCGCCGGGCAATCGGTGGCGCGTTTGCGGCTTCGCTCACGCCCGCTCCGAGCGATGCCGTAAGCGGGGAATGGACTCTTTCGGCGACTTTCCGCGCCCCGACAGGCTTGGATTGGTCATGAAGTAGGATTGGGCGTTGAAGGGTTCCTCGCCCCGCCCCGGCTTGATGCGCGACGAGGAGCCGTCGGCGACGAGGTCCCAGCTCTGCTGGTTGTCCTTGAAATTCGCGACCATGATCTGATCGAGCACCTGCTCGTGCACGGTGGGATTGAGGATCGGGCAGAGCACTTCGACGCGACGGTCGAGATTGCGCGGCATGATGTCGGCGGACGAGATATAAACCGCGGCCTTCGGATGCGGCAGACTGTGGCCGGCGCCGAAGCAATAGATGCGGCCGTGTTCGAGGAAGCGGCCGACGATGGACTTGACGCGGATATTCTCGGACAAGCCGGGAACCCCCGGCCGCAGGCAGCAGATGCCGCGCGCCACCAGTTCGATCGCCACGCCCGCGCTCGAAGCGCGATAGAGCGCGTCGATGATATCGGCGTCGACCAGCGCATTCATCTTCATCCAGATGGCGGCCGGACGACCGGCCTTGGCGTTCGCGATCTCCTCTTCGATGTGCGCGTGGATGCGCTTGCGCAACGTCAGCGGCGAGACCGCCATGCGCTCGAGCCCGGCGGGCTCCGCGTAGCCGGTGACATAGTTGAACGCGCGGGTGACATCGCGGGCGATGGCGGGATCGGCGGTGAAGAACGACAGGTCGGTATAGATGCGCGCGGTCACCGGGTGATAATTGCCGGTGCCGACATGCACATAGGCGGCGAGCGCGGCTCCCTCGCGGCGGACCACCAGCGAGAGCTTGGCATGGGTCTTGAGCTCGAGGAACCCGTATACCACCTGCACGCCGGCGCGTTCGAGATCGCGGGCCCAACGGATATTGGCCTCCTCGTCGAAGCGCGCCTTGAGTTCGACGACGGCGGTGACCGATTTGCCGGCCTCGGCGGCCTCCGCGAGCGTCTTGACGATCGGCGAGTCGGCCGAGGTGCGGTAGAGCGTTTGCTTGATGGCGACGACATTCGGATCGCGAGTCGCCTGATTGAGAAAATCCACCACAACGTCGAAGGACTCGTAGGGGTGGTGGACGATGAGATCCTTCTGCCGGATGGCGGCGAAGCAATCGCCGCCATTGTCGCGGATGCGGCCGGGATAGCGCGGCGTATAGGGCACGAATTCGAGGTCCGGCCGGTCGAGGCTGGCGAGCTGCGCCATCTCGTTGAGCGCCAGCACGCCGTCAACCTTGAACACGCTGTCATCGGTGGCGTCGAGCGCGCGGAGCACGAACCGCTGCAGCTCGGCCGGCATCATCGCCTCGATATCGAGTCTGATCACCGAACCGCGGCGGCGCCGCTTCAGCGCGGTTTCGAACAGCCGCACCAGATCTTCCGCCTCTTCGAGGACTTCCAGTTCCGAGTCGCGGATGACGCGGAAGGCGCCGACCCCCTTCACCGCATAGCCCGGGAACAGCTTGCCGATGAACAGGCTAGTCTCGGCCTCGATCGAGATCAGCCGCACCTCGCCGCCCTCCCCGGCCTGCGGCAGCCGCACGAACCGCTCGATGCGGTTCGGCATGCGGATCAACGCGTTCATCGCCTTGCCATCCTTAGCGCGCGACAGCTGCAGGGCGATCGAGAAGCCGAGATTGGGGATGAACGGGAACGGATGCGCCGGATCGACGGCGAGCGGCGTCAGCAACGGGAAGACGTGGGCAAGAAAATGGTCCTCGAGCCAAGCCTTCTCCGCCTTGCCGACATCGGGACCGTCGACCAGCACGATGCCGGCCTGGGCGAGCGCGGCGCGCAACTCGCGCCACTGCGTCTGCTGGTCTTGAACGAGGACCACCACGGCCTCGGCAATACGCACAAGCTGCTCGGCCGGGGTCAGTCCCTCGGGGCTCTTGGTGCCGATGCCGGCGCGCACCTGGGCGCGCAGGCCGGCCACGCGCACCATGAAGAACTCGTCGAGGTTGTTCGCCGAGATCGACAGGAATTTCAATCGCTCCAGCAGCGGATGACCGCGATTGGCGGATTCCTCGAGGACGCGGCGGTTGAAATTGAGCCACGACAGCTCACGATTGATGAAGCGGTCCGGGCTGGAGGCTAGAGCCGACGCGGCGTGCCGCTCCGCCGGTTCGGCGAGCCGCCGCGGCGCTTCCAACGCCGCCGCTGGGCTGGATTCGAGCGCAACAGCGGTCGCTTGGCCGCGGTCGACCATGACTACTCCTTGGTCCTCGAGCCTCACCCTCGCTGTCCCCGGTAACGATTCCATGACTTCCACTACCGGCGATTAAGGCGGCGCGGCCGTCGCTCCGTCAAGCCTTCCCTGGCGCAGCACCCGCGACGCCATAGCAGCCCTCGGTCTCGGCCTGATAAATCAAAGAGTTGCGGCCTTTTAATGCTTGACGACTTGAGCAAGGAAGCCTATCTGCGCCTCGTCGGTCAGAAAAGCAACTGAACGACTTCTAAACTCGGCAATTAGGCCATGGGCAGTACCAATACTGGTACGGCCGGCACTCCAGACTCGGTGTCGGTCCTACCGGTCAGCATCACGACCGTGCGCGGCATCGACGGCTGCGCGATGGCAAAAGACCGCGGCTAGCGATCTCTTGCCAACGCTCACGCCGAACCCGCGGGCGCGGTAAAGGAGGTGAGCGATGGTCGCAAGACTCGCAAAACGATTGCATGGTGACCGCGGGCGCGCCCTGCCGGTCGGACCGATCCACGAAGAACTCGACGAGCTGGCGGTGGCGGAAGCCCGTTCGGTGCTCATGGCGCCGGCCGAAGCTTCGCTTTTGCCCGACGATGCGCCGAGCCCGGAGGGGCTCGGCAATGAACTCGAGCGGCTTTACGCCTCGCTCGAAGCGGTTACGCCGGACAACTATCCGCGCACGGCGAGGCTATTGGGGTCGAGCAACCGCAAAGTGGCGCAAAAAGTCATCGAGGAGGCGGGCGAGGTCGCGCTCGCAGCCGTCAAGCACAATGACCGGGCGATCGTACGCGAGAGCGCCGATCTCCTTTACCATCTCGCCGTGCTGTGGCGCCGCGCCGGGATCGGTCCTGCCGACATCTGGTCCGAGATGCGCCGCCGCGCCGACAGTCTCGGGATCGCGGAGAAGCTGCCGAAGTCAAAAGCGTAAGCGCGGCGCTTAGCGCGTGTTTGCACTGCCTGCAAAAAAGGCCGGGGAAACTCCCCGGCCGCTTCTGCGTCTTGGCGTCAGGGCGGCGCTTCAAGGTGTTTTGAAACACCGCCCTGATTTTTGTTCAAGGCTTCCGTCCAAGCCTTCCGTCGCTTCCGCAGGCCTATGCAGCTTTTGCGAAAGCGAGATCGTATCGATCCGCGTTCATCACCTTGTTCCAGGCGGCGATGAAGTCCTTGACGAACTTCTCCTTGGAGTCGGCGCATGCATAGACTTCGGCCAGCGCGCGCAGCTGCGAGTGCGAGCCGAAGATCAGGTCGACCGTGGTGCCGATCCACTTGAGCTGCTTCGTCTTGCGGTCGCGCCCCTCGTACACGCCTACGGAGCCGGCGGCCGGCTGCCATTGCGTGCGCATGTCGAGCAGGTTGACGAAGAAGTCATTCGTCAGCTTCCCGGGCTGCTTGGTAAAGACGCCGTGCTTGGACTGCCCGGCATTGGCGCCCAATACGCGCAGGCCGCCGAGGAGAACCGTCATCTCCGGCGCAGTCAGCGTCAGCAGCTGCGCCTTGTCGACCAACGCCTCCTCGGGCGTCATGAGGTGCTGGCTGCGGTAATAGTTGCGGAAGCCGTCAGCGAGCGGCTCGAACGGCGCGAAGGATTGGACGTCGGTCTGCTCCTGCGAGGCGTCCATGCGTCCCGGCGTGAACGGAACCTTCACGGCGACCCCGGCCTTCTTCGCCGCTTCCTCGACGGCTGCGCAGCCGCCCAGAACGATCAGGTCAGCAAGCGAAACTTTCTTGCCCTTGGACTTACTCTTGGACTGCGAAGCATTGAATTCCTTTTGGATGGCTTCGAGCTTGCGCAGAACCTTCGCCAACTGAGCCGGCTGGTTGACGTCCCAGTCCTTTTGCGGCGCCAGCCGAATGCGCGCGCCGTTCGCGCCGCCGCGCTTGTCGGAGCCGCGGAACGTCGAGGCCGACGCCCAAGTCGTTGACACCAGCTGGGAAACGGTCAGGCGGGAGGCGAGGATTTTCGCCTTCAGAGCGGCAATGTCCTTCTCCCCAATCAGCGGGTCATCGACCTCGGGGATCGGGTCCTGCCAGATCAGGATCTCCTTCGGGACGAGCGGGCCGAGATAACGATGAATCGGCCCCATGTCGCGGTGCGTCAGCTTGAACCACGCCCGCGCGAACGCGTCGGCGAATTGGTCCGGGTGCTCGTAGAAGCGCCGCGAAATCTTCTCGTAGGCAGGGTCCATCCGCAGCGACAGGTCCGTCGTCAGCATGGTCGGAACATGCTTCTTCGCCTTGTCGTAAGCGTCCGGGATCGTGGCGGCGCCGCCTTTCGCCTTCCACTGATAGGCGCCGGCCGGGCTCTTGGTCAGCTCCCATTCGTTGTTGAACAGGTTGTCGAAGAAGTGGTTGCTCCATTTCGTCGGCGTCTCCGACCAGGTGACTTCGGGGCCGCCGGTGATCGCGTCGGCGCCCACGCCCGTGCCGAACTTGCTCTTCCAGCCGAGGCCCTGTTCTTCGACGGCCGCGCCTTCCGGCGCCGGGCCGACCAGCGACGGATCGCCGGCGCCGTGGGTCTTGCCGAAGGTATGGCCGCCGGCAATCAGCGCGACGGTCTCCTCGTCGTTCATCGCCATGCGGAAGAATGTTTCGCGGATGTCTTTTGCCGCAGCCACCGGATCCGGCTTGCCGTTCGGCCCTTCCGGATTGACGTAGATCAGGCCCATCTGCACGGCGGCGAGTGGATTCTCCAGTTGGCGTTCGCCGCTGTAGCGTTCGTCGCCCAGCCATGTCCCTTCGGGACCCCAGTAAAGCTCTTCTGGCTCCCAGACATCGGCGCGGCCGCCGCCGAAACCGAACGTCTTGAACCCCATTGAATCGAGAGCCACGTTGCCGGCGAGAATTATCAGGTCGGCCCAGGAGATTTTCCGGCCGTATTTCTGCTTGATCGGCCATAACAGCCGGCGCGCCTTGTCGAGGCTGGCGTTGTCCGGCCAGCTATTGAGTGGCGCGAAACGCTGCTGACCGGCGCCGGCGCCGCCGCGGCCGTCGGCGATGCGATACGTGCCGGCGCTGTGCCACGCCATACGGATCATCAGTCCGCCGTAATGGCCGAAATCGGCCGGCCACCAGTCCTGCGAGTTCGTCATCAAGGCACGCAGGTCCTTGATCACGGCATTCAGGTCGAGGCTCTTGAACTCCTTAGCGTAGTTGAACGCCTTGCCCATCGGATCGGACAAATCGGAATTTTTATGCAGAACGCTGAGGTCCAGCTGATTGGGCCACCAGTCGCGGTTCCTGTGGGCGTCGGTGAACGGGCACTTGCCCGCGCTCTTCTCGGTCTTTGCGTCCATGTCTGTCTCCGATCGTGTTCTGTAATTTTCTTCGGGTTGTTCCGCAGGGAACAATTATGACTTCTGACAGTCGTTGCCGACGGGCTAGAGCGCTTTTAGGCGCTGGCAGCGATCAGGTTTAATCGTATTGCTTAGAGCTTTCGATAAGCATAGCTTATCTGGATGATCACCCTGCGTCAGCTACGTTATCTGGCCTCGCTCGCACGGCATAGGCATTTCGGCCGGGCGGCAGCAGACTGCGCGGTCACCCAGCCGGCTTTGTCCATGCAGGTGCGCGAACTCGAGCGCGAAATCGGCGCCGAACTGGTGGAGCGGCGGCCGGGTGAGATCGCGCTCACCGAGACCGGAGTCGAAGTCGCGCAGCGGGCCGAGCGCATCCTCGCCGCCACGCGCGATCTCGTAGACTTCGCTCGCCATCGCGGCGTGCTTAGCGGTAAGCTTCGCCTCGGTATCATCCCGACGCTGGCGCCCTACATTTTGCCACGCGTGCTACCGCGGCTGCAGACGAGCTATCCGCAACTGCGTCTGGAGGTCCGCGAGACTCAGACCAAGATGTTGCTGGACGAACTTGCGGGCGGCGATCTTGATGCCGTGATGCTGGCGTTGCCGGCCGACGGCGCCGACGTGGAGATCCTGCGGCTGTTCGACGATCCGTTCCTGCTGGCGCTGCCGGCCGCCGATCCGCTGCACGGGCGCGTCGCGGCCGAGGATGTGGACCGGCGGCGGCTCATTCTCCTCGAAGAAGGACATTGCCTGCGCGACCAGGCGCTGGCCTTTTGCGCGGCGGCGCGCGGCGACACCCCGGCCACGCTCGGCGCCACATCGCTCGCGACCGTGATGCAGATGGTCGCGAACGGTTATGGGGTGACGCTGGTGCCGGAAGTCGCCGCCGCCGTCGAGGTTCGCGACAGCCGGGTCAAGCTTTTGCGTTTTGTCGAACCCGAGCCGGCGCGCACCATCGGGCTCGCCTGGCGGCGCACCTCGCCGCGCAAGCAGGATTTCGCGGCGCTGGGCGAGATCATCCTGGCAACGCTGGGCCTAGCCGCCCAGCGAAGTCTCACCACGAAAAATCTCCGCCGCGAGCGCCCGCGTGGCCGGGCGCCGTTGCCGTAGCGCCTCGTTGTCGAGCGCGATCACCGCCGCGCGTGCGGCGGCAAACGAGCGCTCGATATGGGTCGACAGATAGCCCACCACGCTCTCGTCAAGCACAAGCTGGCGATCCGCGGCGAGCTTGACGATCACCGCGCGCAGCATCGCATCGTCCGGTGCTTGCAGCGTCGCCACCGGCAAGGCGCGCAGCCGCGAGACGAGGTCGGGGATGGCGGCCGGCCAGGTTGCCGGCGCCGTCGTCGCGGTGAGCAGCAGCGCGGCCTCTTCCTCGCGAGCGAGATTGATGAGATGGAACAGCACGCGGTTGTCTGCCGCCGCAGCGTCCTCGACGACCAGCGCTCCGGTCACGAGCGCCGCCGGAAGCTCCGCTTCGCCGAGCGATCGCGCGGCAACGACGCGCGCACCCGCCGCCGCCGTCCAAATCATCGCCAGATGCGTCTTGCCGGACCCTTCAGGCCCGATCAGAGCGACGGCATTCGCCGGCCAATCCGGCCAGCAATCGATGAGCTGGAGCGCGCCCTCGTTGCACGGTCCGGAGAGAAAATCCTCGCGGGCATAGCTTTCGGCGTGATCGAGCGCGAGCGCGAGCTGGCGCGGGCGGGAGGGCATGGCGCTCAAGCCTACCTTTTTCCGGTGTAGACCGGGCTCGCCCGGTAACGCTGCAGCGCAAACCGCGTCAACACACCGGCCGCGGCGGCAATCGGTACTGCGAGCAGGAGGCCGACAAAACCGAACAGATAACTGAAGGCGAGCAGCGCAAAGATCAACCAAAGCGGATGCAGCCCGACACTCTCGCCGACAAGCTTCGGCACCAGCACGTTGCCTTCGAGGAATTGCCCCACCAGGACAATGCCAACGACAATCAGAATCCGCGTCCAGTCGGGATAGAATTGCGCCAGCGCCACGCCGGACGCGGCTACCAGAGCGGTCACTGAGCCGACATAGGGAATGAAAGTAAGAAGTCCGGAAACGGCGCCGATGAGCACCGCAAAACTCAATCCCGCCACTGTCAATCCGATGGCGTAATAAGCTCCCAGGATGCCGCAGACCAGGAGCTGGCCGTGTAGATAACCGGACAGCACCCTGTCGATCTCACGCGCGACCCCGCGCACGGTGTCGCGCTGTCGCCGCGGGATCAGTTCATCGAATGCGCTGACGACGCGGTTCCAGTCGCAGAGCAAGTAGAACGCCACTACCGGCGTGATGACCAGCAAAGAGATTACGGAGACGATCGCCTCGCCCTTCGTCCACAACGACGGCAGCACCCCTGTCAGATAGTCCATGAACTTGGTCATCAGGGTGCCGACGAACTGCCCGCCGCCGGCCGTGCTGCCGAAAAGGCCCTGCAGCCAGGGATGGCTCGGATCGGTTAGCAGCGACTGCAGGCGCTGCACGTAGGCCGGGATGTTACTGATGAAAGCTGAAAGCTGGTCTACCAGCACCGGCGCGATGAGGAGGACAAGGGCCACGAATACGATCACGAAGGCGCCGAGCATGAGCAGCGCCGCCACAATCCGGTTCAGCCCACGCTTGGTAAGCCGGTTGGCCAGCGGATCGAGCAGATAGGCAATCGCCGCCCCGACCACAAAGGGCAAGAGAATGTGATGCAGCAACCAGAACAGGCCGACAAAGACCGCGAGAGCTACGATCCAAAACGCGATGTGCCGCTCGAACCGCATGGCGCAATCCTCAGCGCGGCTTTTGCATTTGCAGTTCCCGTACGAGTTGCCGCTGGCTCGCGGGAACTTCAAATCCGCCGCACCAGAGCAGCATGATCTTTTCGGAAAACCGGCTTCCACTTTTCCGGATCATGCTCTAGCCGATCAGTGCGCGGCCCCGAACGAGTTCATATGACGGAGCCACTCGGCGAGATAGAAGGCGATCGAGAGCAAGGTCAAGATGGCGACCAGCCCGACGACGATCTTCGACAGCAGCACAGCGTCGAACCCGAAGCCCTGCTCGGCCAGCACCAGCGTGGCAAGCAGGATTTGCGCCACCGTGTTTGCTTTTGAGACCGGAAGCGGCCTCACCGGCATCGGCTTTCCCACCAGCCAGGACAGCATAAATCCGCTGATGATCATGATGTCGCGCGAGACGACAAGAATGACCAGCGAGATCGGCAAGGCGCCGGCGATACCGAGCGCTACGTAGATCGACACGATCAGCGCCTTGTCGGCGAGCGGATCGAGATAGGCGCCCAGTTCGCTCGCCATATGGAAGCGCTTGGCGAGGAAGCCGTCGACCGCATCGCTGATCCCGGCCGCCAGGAAGAGAAAGAAGGCGGCCCGCATCTCTCCCGACATGATTGCCCAGACTACGATCGGCACCAAGATGATGCGCCCCAACGTGATGAGGTTTGGAATACTCAAACGCGTGCCCCCGGCTCGGCGCGTTCGCCGCGAACGCATGTCCTGGCTTCGCGCGCCGTTCTTACGCCTCACTTATAGCCGCGCTCGCGCGCTTGCGCACCCGTCGATTCCGACGTAGGAGGCGCCGCGGAGTGCCTCCCCGCCGGGGAAGGCGTCATGCCGATTGGTGGTTCCGTGGACAAGGCACGCTACGCGGCTGCCGGCGTCGATATCGATGCCGGCAACCGCATGGTCGATTTGATCAAGCCGCTGGTGCGGCGGACCGCTCGGCCGGGCGCAGACGCCGAAATCGGCGGCTTCGGCGGCCTGTTCGATCTCAAGGCCGCCGGCTACTCCGATCCCATTCTGGTCGCGGCGACCGATGGCGTCGGCACCAAGGTCAACATCGCAGTCGAGACCTCGCGTCACGACACGATCGGCATCGATCTCGTGGCAATGTCGGTGAACGACCTGGTGGTGCAAGGGGCCGAGCCGTTGTTCTTCCTCGACTATTTTGCCTGCAGCAAGCTCGACCCGGAGGTCGGCGCGATGGTGGTCGCGGGCATCGCCGCCGCGTGCCGGGAAGCAGGCTGCGCTCTGATCGGCGGCGAGACCGCGGAAATGCCCGGCATCTATCAACGCGGAGACTACGATCTTGCCGGATTTGCCGTCGGGGCGGTGGCGCGCGCGGAGCTGTTGCCGCGGAGCGACATCAAGCCGGGCGACTTGGTGATCGGGCTTACGTCATCGGGCGCACATTCGAACGGCTTTTCTTTGGTGCGCCGCATCGTCGCCGCGTCCGGGCTCGCCTGGGACGCGCCGGCACCGTTCGAGCCCGCGCGACGCTTGGGCGAAGCCTTGCTGACGCCGACGCGGCTCTATGTGCGATCGTGCCTCGCCGCGATCCACGGCAGCAAAGCGGTCAAGGCGCTGGCGCACATCACCGGCGGCGGCTTTGTCGACAACATTCCGCGCGTGCTGCCGCGCGGGCTTGCGGTCGCGTTGGATCTCGACCGCGTACCCGTCCCGCCGGTGTTCAAATGGCTGGCGGCGTCGGGCGACGTCAGCGAGCGCGAGATGCTGCGGACCTTCAACTGCGGCATCGGCATGGTGGCGGTGCTCGACGCCAACGCAGCAGCCGCGGCGTGCGAACAGTTCGCGGCCAACGGCGAGACGGTGGTGCGGCTGGGCGAAATCGTCGCCGCGGATGGCGACGCTCGCGTCGACTTTCGCGGTCGGCTCGACCTTTCCTGGTGAAGCGCATGGGCAAGAAGCGCGTCGCCGTGCTCATTTCCGGTCGCGGCTCGAATATGACGGCGCTGATCGAGGCCGCCAGGGCGAACGACTATCCGGCCGAAATCGCGCTCGTCGTGTCGAACAGGCCCGAGGCGGCGGGCCTGTCCCGGGCGCGCGAAGCCGGCGTTGCGACCGCGATCGTTGATCACAGACCGTTTGGCGAGGACCGCGAGGCGTTCGAGCGCGCGCTTGACGCAGAGCTTCGGGCGCAGCGGATCGATTTGGTGTGCCTGGCCGGATTTATGCGGCTTCTGACGCCGTGGTTCGTGACCCGCTGGAGCGGCCGGATGCTCAACATTCATCCGGCGCTGCTGCCGCAATTCAAAGGCCTCGATACGCATCGCCGGGCGCTCGATGCCGGCGTGAAACAGCACGGCGCCACCGTCCACTTTGTCGTGCCGGAAATGGATGCGGGACCGATCGTCGCGCAGGATTCGGTCGCGGTGCGCGAGGACGACACGGAAGCGACGCTGGCCGCGCGCGTGCTCGAGGTTGAGCACCGCATCTATCCGCAAGCACTGCGCGCGTTGGCCGAAGGCCGGGCGAGTCTGGCCTCCTCGTCGAAGGAAAACGCCCCCCGCGAGGGCGGCGCATAATCTTTCAAAATGCCCGCTCCCGCCTTTCCGGATCAGGCGCCAAAAGCAAAACCCCCGGTGCGCGCGCCGGGGGCTACAAGTACCGGGATTGTCCCGGAACGCGCTATCAGACTTTGAGATTCTCCGCCGAAGTCCGGCCGCGATTGGTCACGAGCTCATACTCCACCTCTTGGCCCTCATTCAGCGTGCGCAACCCGGCACCCTCGACGGCCGAAATGTGCACGAACACATCCTTGTCACCGCTGGCCGGCTTGATGAATCCGTAGCTCTTGGTCGAATTGAACCACTTGACCGTACCCTTCTCCATCGTCTGTCTCCTCAGTCAGTCAAACTTCGGCGCAGCAACAGCCGCCGCACGCCGCGTGCAGGTGCCGCGCACCGCGCCACAAGCCAGATTTTGGGGGAAGGTCCGAAACGATCGCGTCGGCAAGACCGCACCGGCCGGAAGGCAAAATCCGATTGCGAGCAAACAACAGACCGAGAAATGCGGCGCAAGCATGGCTGCTATGAGCCGCGCACTTTGCCGGTTCGCGAGCCAAACGCCGCAATGGTTTAGCGCCAGTTAATCGGCGGCGCGTTGTTCAGAGTTGTTTTCGCGCCGCACGAACGCGCCCGCGGCAATCACCAGAACCGCCCCAGCGCCCGCTGCAGCCGTTTCGATCCACCATGCAGCGTTCTCGCCAAGCTCCGCGGTCAGGGAACCCCAAACCGCCGGGTCAGTCGCCATGATGTCGCCGGCGACCCAGCCGAGCAGGGCTGCGCCGGCCCAAACCAAAATCGGGAAGCGATTGAGCAGCGCCATGAAAAGCGCCGCGCCGGCCACGATGATGGGGATGGAGACCGCGAGGCCGGTGACCAGCAACGCGAGATTACCCCGCGCCACGGCGGCGATGGCGATGATGTTGTCGAGGCTCATGATGAGGTCGGCCACGACGACGATTCTCACGGCGCGCCACAAATGCGTCGCCGCCTCGACTTCGTTCTTCTCGCGGTCCTCCGGGATCAGGAGCTTGACCGCGATGTAAATGAGCGCAAGCCCGCCGATCAGCTTGACGTAGGGAAGGGCCAACAGCCGCGCGACGATGGCGGCGAAAATGATGAGCAAGACAGCCGCGGTGCCGGCGCCGATCAGGACGCCCCAGAACCTCTGGCGCGGCGGCAGACGGCGACACGCCATGGCAATGACCACCGCGTTGTCGCCGGACAGCAGTAGGTTGATCAACACGATCTGCGGGATGGCGATCCAGAAAGCCGCGCCTCCCAAACCGGGCACGCTCGCCTGGAGACCGTCGCTCCAGAACGCAGGATTCAGGTACTGCGCGATCGATCCCAGCGTCTCTTCTCGTCTTTTGCCGGCGGGCTCATGCCGGCGACTGGCCGGCATTGCACGGTGCGCCCGGGCTCATCGAATGCTCGGTGCCCACCATCGTGGACGCACGAGCGACGCGTCTTCAGCCGACGATTTCGTTTTCGGCGAAGAACTGCGCAATTTCCTTCTCGGCGGTGTCGGCGGCATCGGAGCCGTGCACCGAATTCTCGCCGATCGATCGCGCGAAGACCTTGCGAATAGTGTCGGGTGCGGCCTTGGCGGGATCCGTCGCGCCCATCAGATCGCGATAGGCTGCAATCGCGTTCACTCCCTCGAGCACCTGCACGACAACGGGACCCGACGTCATGAAGTCGACGAGTTCGCGAAAGAACGGCCGCGCCCGGTGGACGGCGTAGAACCTCTCGGCCTGCTCGCGGCTGATCAACACGCGTTTCTGCGCGACGATACGCAGCCCGGCTTTTTCGATCATCGCATTGATGGCGCCCGTCAGGTTGCGGCTGGTTGCGTCGGGTTTAATGATCGAAAACGTACGCTCGATCGCCATCACATCGTCCTTTTGGGAATTGCGAATGCAGTGCGGAACCGCGCGGCTTATAGCGTCCGCTCATGATCGCGGCAAGCGGCGCGCCGGCGCGTGAACGGCCGTGAGAGGACCCCCTACCGCACGCAAATCCGCTCAGGTCTTCCTGTCGGTTTTCGGCGGCTTCTCGCTCTTCGCCGGCGGCTTCTTGGCAATCTTCTTCTCTGCTTTTTTCTTCTCCGGCTGAGGTGGCGGCGGCGGCACTTCCACGCGGTCCATTTCCTTGAGCCGACCGGCAACAAACCGGTAGACCCCGGGTCGCACACCACTCTGGTAGGTCAGGATCGCGGTCCGATCGCCGTTTGGATTGCGGCCGAGGTCCACCGCGCTGGGCGCGCCGACACGCGCGACCACATCGCATTCGCTCATGCCGATGGCTATGCCGCCGCCGAGCGAATCCGGCGCTACCGCCGTCGGGCAGGCGCCGTTTGCATCGACGAGATCATTGGCGGTAATGGGACGCTCCTGCTTCGACTGGTCGAGTTGAGAGTAGGTGTAGCCGGCATTGCGGCCGAACACGTCGAGCGGCCTCGAAAACCAGGAGCCGGTTGTGTCGAAATTCATGCCGCCGCAGCCGGCGAGCGTTACCGCCATCGCCAGCGTCACTAACGCCGCGGAACGACTTGATTTAACCAGCACCCAAACCGTCCCCTTCAGAGCGACCGGCCGCAGTGGCAGCATGCGCCGGTTTGTGTTGTGATCGTGGCGCAAAGCGCAAACCGCCAGCCCGAAGCTTTCACCGCCACGTCGCACGTTATAGACTGAATCGCGCAAAGGTAAAAAAACGATGAGAGGACAAGCGTTTGGGCCCCCTTCCCGGAGGCGCCGCGAGGCCCCGCCGGTGTGACCCCAGTCACGGACGAGGCGCACGCTTTCCGCCACACTGCGTCGACTGCCGCATCGCTTGGTCAAGCCATTTCACAAGGGTCACAACTCCCTGGGGACAATCCATGCACTTGCAATTCGTCGGCTGCGGCGATGCCTTCGGCTCGGGCGGACGTTTCAATACCTGCTTCCATCTCGTCGGACGAGGCATCAACGCCCTGATCGATTGCGGCGCCACCTCGCTGGTTTCGTTGAACAAGCTTGCGATCGATCGCAACGACATCGATGTCATCTTCCTCACGCACTTTCACGGCGATCACGTCGGCGGCGTGCCGTTCTTCATCCTCGAGGCGAACTACGTGCTCAAGCGAGAGCGACCGCTCACCATCGCCGGACCGCCCAGTCTCAAATCGCGCTATCCGGAGATCATGGAGGGCGAGTTTCCCGGAACGAAGGCGTTGGACTTGCGATTTCCGCTGACGCTCAGGGAACTGGAGATCGGCGCGCGCAACGAGGTCGGCGGCCTGCGGGTTACGCCGTTTCATGTCGTGCATGACGATCGTGCCGGACCGTGTGTCGGATTGCGCTTCGAGGCCGAAGGCAAGGTGATTGCCTATTCCGGCGATACCGAGTGGACCGACGCGCTGATCGAGGTTGGGCGGGACGCAGACCTTTTCATCTGCGAAGCCTTTACCCGGGACAAGCCGACCCCCACTCACATGGCCTTGTCGTCGCTCGAACGCCATCTCGGCCAGATCCGTCCCAAGCGCCTCGTGCTCACGCATATGGGTAGCGAAATGCTGGCGCGGCGCGCCGAAGTTCCGTTCGAAACCGCCGAGGATGGAAAGATCGTCCAGCTGTGAGAGCGCTCGAAGCGGGAGCGTTATCCGCCGAGCGCGGCTTCGATGGCCGCGAGCGCGGCGTCAGCCTTCGATCCGTCGGGACCACCGGCCTGCGCCATGTCCGGCCGCCCGCCGCCGCCTTTGCCGCCGAGCGCCTCGGCGCCCTTGCGCACCAAATCGACGGCGTTGAAGCGTGGAACGAGATCGTTGGTGACTCCGACGACGATGCCGGCTTTGCCATCCTCGGTAACACCGACAATAGCGACAACCCCGGAGCCGACCTTCTTCTTGCCTTCATCGGCTAGGCTGCGGAGATCCTTCAGGTCGATGCCCTCGACCGCGCGCGCCATGAGTTTGATGTCGCCTATGACGCGGACGCCGTCGGCGCCGTCGCTTTTGGCGCCGCCGCCCATGGCGAGCTTCTTCTTCGCCTCCGACAGCTCGCGCTCGACGCGCTTGCGCTCGTCGAGCAAGGCGGCGACACGGTTCGGTAGCTCCTCGATCGGCACCCGCAATTCGCCAGCGGTGGCCTTGGCGACGCGCGCGAGGTTATTGGCATTCGCGCGCGCGGCTTTCGCAGTCAGCGCCTCGATACGGCGCACGCCGGAAGCTACGCCCGCTTCGCCGACCACCGAGATGATGCCAATGTCGCCGGTACGCCGCACATGCGTGCCGCCGCACAATTCGACCGACCAGCCCAGCGTGTTGCCGCCGCCCTCCCCCATGGCGACCACGCGCACCTCGTCGCCGTATTTTTCGCCGAACAGCGCGCGCGCGCCGGAGGCGATGGCGTCGTCGCGGCTCAACAGCCGGGTGATAACCGGCGCATTCTGCAGCACGATGTCGTTGGCGATATTCTCGACGCGTTCGATCTCATCGCTGCTCATCGGCTTGGGATGCGAGAAATCGAAGCGCAGCCGATCGGGCGCGACCAGCGAGCCTTTCTGAGCCACGTGATCGCCGAGCACCCGCCGCAGCGCCTCGTGCAAGAGATGCGTGGCCGAATGATTTTGCCGAATGGCGCTACGCCGCACGTGATCGACCGCAAGATCAAGCGCGGCGCCGGTTCTCAGCGTGCCCTGTGCAACGGTGCCGAAGTGCACATAGAGATCGCCGGCACGCTTTTGCGTGTCGCTGACGGCAAAGCGGACGCCCTCACCGATCATCACGCCGCAATCGCCGACTTGGCCGCCAGACTCGGCGTAGAATGGCGTCTGGTTGAGAATGACAGCGCCGCTCTCCCCCTGTTTCAGCTCAGCAACCTCTTTGCCGTCGCGCACCAGGGCCATGACCACGCCGGCCGCGCTTTCGGTCTCGTAGCCGAGGAAGTCGGTAGCGCCGGCCTTGTCGCGCAGCGAAAACCAAACCGCTTCGTCAGCCGCCTCGCCCGAGCCAACCCATGACGCGCGCGCCTTTTCGCGCTGGCGCTCCATCGCATCGGTAAAGGACGCAATATCGACGCCGATGCCGCGCGGCCTGAGCGCATCCTGGGTGAGATCGAGCGGAAAGCCATAGGTGTCGTAAAGCGTAAACGCGGTGACGCCGTCGAACATGTCGCCCTTCTTGAGCGTCTTGCTCGCCTCATCGAGGATCGCCAGGCCCCGCTCCAGCGTGTTGCGGAAGCGGGTCTCCTCGAGCTTGAGCGTCTCGGTGATCAGCGCCTCGGCGCGATGCAATTCCGGATAAGCCTGGCCCATCTCGCGCACCAGCACCGGAACGAGGCGCCACATCAGCGGCTCCTTGGCGCCGAGCAGTTCGGCGTGGCGCATGGCGCGGCGCATGATACGGCGAAGCACGTAGCCGCGGCCCTCGTTCGACGGCAACACGCCGTCGGCGATCAGGAACGAACTCGCCCGCAAATGGTCGGCGATGACGCGGTGCGAGGCCTTGCGCTCGCCCTCCGGATCGACGCCGGTGAAGTCGGCGATCGCCTCGATCAGCGCACCGAACAGATCGATCTTGTAATCGTCGTGGGTGCCTTGCAGCACCGCGGCCATGCGCTCGATCCCCATGCCGGTGTCGATCGAGGGCCGCGGCAGGTCGACGCGCTTGCCGCCAACGAGCTGCTCGTACTGCATGAACACGAGATTCCAGATTTCGACGAAACGGTCGCCCTCGGCTTCCGCGCTGCCCGGCGGCCCGCCCGGGATGTGCTCGCCGTGATCGTAGAAAATCTCAGAGCACGGCCCGCACGGCCCGGTTTCGCCCATGGCCCAGAAATTATCGGCGCCGGCGATGCGGATGATCTTCCGCTCCGGCAGGCCGGCGATCTTCCGCCAAAGCGCGAACGCCTCGTCGTCGTCGATATAGACCGTGATGGTCAGGCGCTCGGCCGGCACGCCGAACTCCTTGGTCACCAGATTCCAGGCGAGCTCGATGGCGCGTTCTTTGAAATAATCGCCGAACGAAAAATTGCCAAGCATCTCGAAGAAGGTGTGATGGCGCGCGGTGTAGCCGACATTGTCGAGATCGTTGTGCTTGCCGCCGGCGCGGACGCATTTCTGCGCCGAGACCGCCCGCGTATAGGGCCGCTTTTCCAGACCGGTGAAGACGTTCTTGAACTGCACCATGCCGGCATTGGTGAACATAAGCGTCGGGTCGTTGCGCGGCACGAGCGGCGAGCTCGGCACGACCACGTGCCCCTCGCGCTCAAAAAAGCCGAGGAAGTTCGACCTGATTTCGTTGACGCCGCTCATTTGCTGCAACTCTCTAGCGACACTGGTGTTTCCTGTCCAGGAAAGCCGCAATTGCAGTGACGCCGCAAAGCATATAAGCGCTCTGTCTCCGCCGCGCGCCGGTGAGCGAGCCTGCAATGAACGACCAAAGCGCCCTACTCCCCCGCACGTTCGAAGAGCGGCTGCGGGCGGGCCGCTTCGTCATGACCGCGGAGGTCACCCCGCCCCTGTCCTGCGACGCGCGGGACCTCATCCGTACGGCGGCGCCGCTCCGCGGGCTCGCCGATGCGGTCAACGTCACCGACGGCGCCGGCGCCCGCGCCCATATGGGCGCGCTGGCGGCCGCGGCGATCCTGATCGGCGCCGATATCGAGCCGATCCTGCAGCTCACTTGCCGCGACCGGAACCGCATCGCGCTACAGGGCGACTTGATGGGCGCGGCGGCGCTGGGCATCCGCAACCTGCTCCTGCTCGGCGGCGACGACCCGAAAATGGGCGACCAGCCGGAAACCAAGCCGGTGTTCGATCTCGATTCCAAGACGCTGATCGAGACCGCGCGCCGCCTGCGCGACGAGGCGGTGCTGCCGACCGGCCGCACGGTCGCGGGCAAGGCCGCCTTCTTCCTCGGCGCCGCCGATCTGCCGATCGACCCGCCGGCAGGCTGGGAGCCGAGCCTGCTTGCCGCCAAGGCCAAGGCCGGCGCCCAGTTCGTGCAGACCCAGTTCTGCATGGATGCCGCGATCGTGCGCCGCTATGTTGGCGCGCTCGCCGCCGCCGGGCTGGCGCAAAAATTCGCCATCCTGATCGGCGTCAATCCGTTGCGCTCGGCCAAGTCGGCGCATTGGATGAAAAACCACCTCTACGGCACCATCATCCCCCACGTGCTGATCGCGCGCATGGAGCGAGCCGCCGAGCCGGCGCGCGAAGGCGTGCGCATTTGCGTCGAACTGATCGAGGAGCTTGCCACCATACAAGGCGTCGCCGGCGTGCACATCATGGCGCCGGGCAACGACGCGGCGATTCCGGAAGTGATCAAGGCGGCGCGAGCGCGGCTGCAAAAAGCGTCCGTCTAGAGCTTTCTGGGTGGAGCATGATCTTATCGGAAAACCGGCTTCCACTTTTCCGGATCATGCTCCAACCGGCGCCTCCACCGTGCGGATGTCGATTTCCGATGTCAGCGTGCGATGCACCGGGCACTTGTTGGCGATGTCGATGAGCTGCGCGCGCTGCCCGGCATCGAGATCGCCTTCGAACGTGATGACGCGCTCGATGCGGTCGATCATCCCTTGCTTGGTTTCGCACTCGGCGCAATCGGTGGCGTAAATCCGGTGGTGCCGAAGCCGCACTATCGTCCGCGTCAGCGGCAGCTTCTTGCGATCGGCGTAAAGCCGCAGCGTCATCGACGTGCAGGCGCCGAGCGCGGCAAGCAGCAAATCATACGGACCCGGCCCGCTGTCGAGGCCGCCGACATCCGTCGGCTCGTCCGCGAGCAGACGATGGCTGCCGGCGATGATTTCCTGCTGGAACATCCCGTTTTGCGTTTCCCGCACGATGATGGTGCCGGGCGCTGCGCCGCCGGCATCGGGAATTTCGTTGCTTTCCACTGGCATGCGAGCCTCCTGCACTTCTGCTCCTTCTCCCCGCGCGCGGGGAGAAGGCATAGGCGGCCTTGGGCCGCCGTCTTCCTAAGCAACAACGCCGATGCGAAGCGTCGGCTATAGTGAGGGGCACTATCCGCTGGGCTCAGAAGCGCGGCAACGCCCCCTCATCCGCGCCTTCGGCGCGACCTCTCCCCGCACGCAGGGAGAGGTGAATTTACGCCGCTGCTTCGACACCGGCCCGGAACGGCACGGCGGCGATCACGGCATCCGCAACTCGCTCCTGAAAATCAGGGTCGGTGTGCAATTGGTCAATCGTGCGTGGGGCGGGAAATTTGTCTCCGCTCAGGTCCGACCAATCCTTCGCGGCGAATTCCAAAATTTCGACTGCCTTGCGAATGGCCTCGTCGATTGTGTCGCCTGCCGTGAACACGCCCGGCACATCGGGGAAGGACACGCCATAGCAACTGTCGGCGTCCTTGTGGATGAGGGCGATGTAATGCGTCATGTCGTTCCTCGCTTAGTCCTTCTTCCAGCCGTCATCGCGATATATGGCGCGGACAGTGCCGATCGGAAGATCCCGCTTCGGGTGTGGAATGATGACTCGCCGCCGCAGTATGCGGTGAATAAACTTATGATGCGACACGGCTACCGACACGAGTTCGGAACCCTCCCGCTCCGGTCGTCGAATGATATCACGGCTGTCTCTTAGCAAACATCGCCCCCGCCCCCGATCGCGCTACCTCCCTAGCTCCCGCATCGCCGCGTCGAGGCCTTCCAGCGTCAGCGGATACATGCGGTTGCCGAGGAGCTGGCGCAGCATCGGGATCGAGGCGGTCATGTCCCACTCGCGCTCGGCGACCGGATTGAGCCAGACGCAGGACGGATAGGTCGTCATCACGCGCTGCATCCACACACTGCCGGCCTCTTCGTTGTAATGCTCGACCGAGCCGCCGGGCGCAGCGATCTCATACGGGCTCATCGCCGCGTCGCCGACGAAGATCACCTTATAATCGTGCGGGTAGGTGTGCAGGATGTCCCAGGTCGGCGTCGTCTCGGTCCAGCGCCGCGCGTTCTGCTTCCACACTTTCTCATAGAGGCAGTTGTGGAAGTACAGATGCACCATGTGCTTGAACTCGGTTTTGGCGGCGGAGAACAATTCCTCCGTCGCCTTGACGTGCCAGTCCATCGAGCCGCCGACGTCGAAGAACAAGAGCACCTTGATGGTGTTGTGGCGCTCCGGCCGCATTAAAATGTCGAGATAGCCCTTGTGCGCGGTGCCCTTGATGGTGCCGTCGAGATCGAGCTCGTCGGGCGCGCCGGTGCGCGCGAATTTGCGCAAGCGCCGCAGCGCGACCTTGATGTTGCGGGTGCCGAGCTCGACGTCGCCGGCGAGATCCTTGAACTCGCGTTTGTCCCACACCTTCACGGCGCGGAAATTGCGGTTGCCGTCCTGGCCGATGCGCACGCCTTCCGGATTGTAGCCATAGGCGCCGAACGGCGAGGTGCCAGCGGTGCCGATCCACTTCTTGCCGCCCTGGTGGCGGCCCTTCTGCTCGGCGAGGCGCTGGCGCAGCGTTTCCAGCAGCTTGTCGAGGCCGCCCATCGCCTCGATCAGTTTCTTCTCCTCCTCGGTGAGGTGCTTCTCCGTCAGCTTCTTGAGCCACTCGAGGGGAATTTCCGCGGTCAGCGCTTCCTCGATGAAATCGAGGCCCTTGAACACGTGACCGAAGACACGATCGAAGCGGTCGAGGTTGCGCTCGTCCTTCACCAGCGCCGAGCGGGAGAGATAGTAGAACTCCTCGATGCGCCGGCCGGCGAGGTCCTTCTCCATCGCTTCCATCAGCGTGAGGTATTCGCGCAGCGTCACCGGGACGCCCGCTTGCTTCAGCTCATGGAAGAAGGTCGCAAACATCGCGGCATTGTAATCCGGACGCGCGCGATCAGGCTACGGGTAGTGGGCGACCACTACCAGGCTACGGCGTCCACGCGCCCGGATGTCATCGCTGCCGTTTGACCACAAACCATTGATCTGTGGCTCGATTTTCCCAACGCGAAGATAGTCAAAAGATATATCTTGCGTCATAGCTCCAATCGATCTATCTAAAGATATATCTAACTCTCATTGGAGAACGAATATGCACGGAAATTGCGAATCCTACGGCGGCAAATGGGGCGCTGGCCGCCATCGCCGCGGCCGCTTCTTCGGTTTCGGCGGGCGTCACGGCATGGGTGGCAGGGGCGGCATGGATCCCGACGACATGCGCGCCGGGCGCATGCTGGCGCAGGGCGACCTGCGGCTGATCGCGCTCGCGCTCATCGCCGAAGCGCCGCGCCACGGCTACGAAATCATCAAACTGGTCGAGGAAAAAACCGCCGACTGGTACAGCCCGAGCCCCGGCATCGTCTATCCGACGCTGACCTATCTCGAAGAAGCCGGCTACGTCACCGCGTCGACCGAAGGCAGCAAGAAGCTTTACACCATCACCGAGGATGGCCGCGCCTACCTCGCGGCCAATCGCGATCTGGTCGACGTGGTGCTCGACCGGCTGACGGCGCTCGGCGAACGGGTGAACCGCTGGCGGCGCGCCGCGCGCGGCGAGCGCGACAATCGCCGCACCTTGCCGCCGCTGACGGAGGCGGCGCTTGATCATTTGCGCGAAACCGTCGGCAAGCGGCTTGAAAGCGACGCCGAAGCGGAAGCCCACTTGGTCGAGATTTTGGCGCGCGCGTCGGCCGATTTGCAGCGGAAGTAACGCTCATAGAGCGGGACGAAATCGCCATGCTCTAAAGTCTTTGTTTTGTCGCGCGTCCGGACGGAAAACCGGTTCCCACTTTTTCCTGGACGCGCTCCGCTCAAACCGGGACCCTGACGGTCGCGCGCAAGCCGCCGAGCGGCGAGTCGCCGAGCGTGATGTCGCCGCCATGGGAGCGCGCGATGTCGCGGGCGATCGCGAGGCCCAAGCCGGTGCCGCCTTCATCCTGATTGCGCGCGTCGTCCAGCCGCAGGAACGGCTTGAACACGTCCTCGCGCAGCGACGGCGGGATGCCCGGCCCGTCATCGTCCACCGTCACCGTGAGCCAGCGGTGGTCGCGATGCCCGGTGATCGCCACCGTCGACGCATATCGCGTCGCGTTGGAAACGAGATTGGCGAGACAACGCTTGAACGCCGCCGGCCGCACCGTGACTTCCAGCTGGCCGTGGAAGGCGGCGCTGGCGCGCTGGCCGTGGCGCTCGGTATCGAGCTTGAGCTCCTCGAGCATGGCCGCCATATCGGTCGGCGCCGACTGCTCGCCCAGATCGCCGCGCGCAAAGGCCAGGTAGGCTTCGAGCATACCCGCCATTTCGTCGACGTCCTTCTTGATCGCCTCCAATTCCGGGCCGTCGCCGAGCAGGGCTAGTTCGAGCTTGAAGCGCGTCAGCACCGTGCGCAGATCGTGCGACACGCCGGCCAGCATGGTGGTGCGCTGCTCGATCGCGCGCTCGACGCGGGTCTTCATTTCCAGGAAGGCGGCCGCCGCGCGCCGCACTTCGCGGGCGCCGCGGGGCCGGAAATTCGGCGCTTCACGGCCCTTGCCGAAAGCCTCGGCGGCGTCGGCCAGCCGCACGATCGGCCGGATCTGGTTGCGCAGGAATAGGATGGCGATGGTCAGCACCACCAGCGAGGTCACCACCATCCACAACAGGAATATCCACGAATTGAAATCGTAAGCATCGGCACGGCGCACAAAGACCCGCATCACGGTGTCGTCGAGCTTGATGCGCACTTCCAGAATCGAAGAGCGGCCGACGGTGTCGATCCAGAACGGCAACCCGATCTGTTTGCGAATCTGGTCCGAGAGCGCCACGTCGAGCTGCGAGAAGAACGGCTTCGGTCCGGGCGGCGGCAATTGCGTTTCCGGCAGAAAATCGACCGCCAGGCCAAGCCGATCCTGCGCGATGCGGCGCAGCTGCGCGCGATCGGCGCCCTGCGGATAGGTCTTGTAGACATCGATCAGCGTCGCGATCTCCTGCGTCACCGCCGAAGACAGGTAATAGGTGACCAGGCTGCGCTGCCGCTCCACGAACAGGAAAGCGACAACCGATTGCAGCACCACCATGGGCATGATGATGATCAAGAGCGCGCGGGCATAAAGCCCTTTCGGCAGCATCAGCTTTAGCGAGTGGGTGAAGCGGCTCCATGGACCGGTGACGGGCGCCGCGACCGAGCGGGTGGCAGTCGCCGCGGCGTTCGCCGCGCTCAGCAGGTAGCTTGCGGCGCTGCGCAGGCGCCCGATGCCCTCGTCTAAACTGGACATGGTGCCGCTCACGGCGCCGCGACCAGCCGGTAGCCGAAGCCGCGCACGGTCTGGACGATCAGCGGATTGGCCGGATCGTCTTCGATCTTGCGGCGCAGCCGGTTGACCTGCACGTCCACGGTGCGCTCGCTGACGCTGTCGCCGTTGCCGGCAAGCGCCTGCCGCGGCACGGTCTCGCCGACGCTCATGGCAAGGACGCGCAGCATCTCGCGCTCGCGGTCGGTGAGGCGGATCACGTCTTCGCCGCGGCGCAGCTCGCCGCGCGCGAAGTGGAATACGAACGGACCGAAGCGCACCGATTCGGCAGGCGGCGCGCTCGGCGGCCGCACGCGACGCAGGATGCTGGCAACGCGCAACGACAGCTCGCGCGGCTCAAACGGTTTCGCCAGATAATCGTCGGCGCCCATTTCCAGGCCCTTGATGCGGCTCTCCTTCTCGTCGCGCGCCGTGAGCATGAGGATCGGCACCGCCGATCCGGCGCGGATCGCGCGGGCCAGATCAAAGCCGTTTTCGCCCGGCATCATGACATCGAGGATCAGCAGATCGAAGTTGAGGCTTTCCAGATTGGCGCGTGCCTCGCGCGCCGTCTCGGCGGCGGTGACGCGGTAACCCTCGGCGACCAGGAAACGCGACAGCAGCGCGCGGATGCGGCGATCATCGTCGACAACGAGCAGGTGCGGCGCGTCATCGGCCGGATTCGCGTTCGGCGTCGTCGTCATGAGACTCCATCTCGGCCGCCGAGCCGCACGCGGTCGGCGCGCGCAATCAGACGCAGCACGCCTTCGCGATCCTCGGCGCCGATCATGCCGGCGAGAAAGCGCCGCACCGTTTCGCGGCCGCCTGGCCCGATCTCGTCGAGCACGCGTCCGATACGCGCGGTCTGCAGTCCCGCGAGCTTCATCGCCAGCGCCTCTCCGGCGGGACTCGCATAAAGCAGCCGCTGGCGGCGATCGTCGGCACCTTCTTTTTGCACCACATAGCCTTCATCGATCAGCTGCTTGAGGACGCGACCGAGAGATTGCTTGGTTATTTTCAGGACATCGAGCAGGTCAGCGACCTTGATCCCGGGATTGCGGTTGACGAAATGCAGCACGCGGTGGTGGGCGCGGCCGAAGCCGAGCTTTTCCAGCACCTGGTCCGGATCGCTGACGAAATCGCGATAGGCGAAGAACAAAAGCTCGATGAGGTCCCAGTACGGTTCGCGCGCCGCCGCCGTGGGGTCGACCGGCCCGGCGGTAGAGCGGGTTTTACCCGGCGTCGTGATGCTGATGTCGGCCATTATGTCAGCTATATTGACATATTTCCGTTTGATTGTTACCCCAAAAGCGCGTTTGTCGTGGCAGCATCGTTCTTGGCTTGCCCAAGCACGACATTGCCTGGGCGCCGAAGGGTGCTCTCGCAGGGCGGCCGCGAACATACCGGGAGTTTGTTCCCGAAGCAAAAGCCCAAGGTCCGGCGCGAAGCCCGGCGCAACGGCCAGGGAGGCATATCATGGCGGTGCCCTTCGACCAACGTTCCGACCTAATCTGGTTCGACGGCAAGCTCATTCCCACCGCCGAGTGCAAGATCAGCGTGCTGACGCACGGCCTCCACTACGCGAGCTGCGTGTTCGAAGGCGAACGCGCCTATGGCGGCGAGATTTTCCGGGGCACCGAACATACCGAACGTCTCAAGCGCTCGGCACAGCTGATGGATTTCGAGATTCCCTACAGCGTTGCCGAGATCGACGCCGCCAAGCGTCTTGTTCTGGAAAAGAATAATCAGAAAGACGCCTATGTGCGGCCGTTGGCCTGGCGCGGCTCCGAGCAGCTCGGCGTCTCGGCGCAGAACAACAAGATTCATCTCGCCATCGCCACCTGGGAATGGCCGAGCTATTTCGACCCGGCGCAGCGGCTCAAGGGCATCCGGCTCGATCTCGCCGAGTATCGCCGCCCCGACCCGAGAACCACGCCGGCGCTCGCCAAGGCCGCCGGCCTCTACATGATCTGCACCATCTCCAAGCATCGCGCCGAAAAGCGCGGCTTTGCCGACGCCATGATGCTCGACTGGCTGGGCCGCGTCGCCGAATGCACCGGCGCCAACATCTTCTTCATCAAGGACGGCAAGATCCACACGCCGACCGCCGATTGCTTCCTCGCCGGCATCACGCGCGCGACGGCGATCGCCTTGGCGAAACGGCATAATATCGAAGTGATCGAGCGCCGCATCATGCCCGAGGAGTTGTCGAGCTTCTCCGAGTGCTTCATCACCGGGACCGCCGCCGAAGTGACGGCGGTTTCGCAAATCGCCGACTGGACGTTCACGCCCGGCCGCATCACCCAGCAATTAATGAACGACTACACCGCCGAGGTGCAGCCGAAGGGCAAGGCCGCGGCGGCATAACTTGGCGGCGGCAGGTTGCCATGAACCTGGCGCTCTGGCTCGAACGCGCGGGATTGAGCCACGGCAATTGGCCGGCGCTCGGCTTCGGCTCCCGCGTCGTCAGAAATTATCGCGACGTCGCCGGCCGCGCAGCAAGGCTTGCGGCTTCGCTACGGCAGCGCTTCGGGCTTCAGCCCGGTGAGCGCGTCGCCATCGCCGCGAAGAATTGTCCGGACTATGTCGAGCTGATGTTCGGCATCTGGCATGCCGGCTTGGCCGCGGTGCCGGCCAACGCCAAACTTCACGGCCGCGAGCTCGGCTACATCCTCGAGCACTCCGGCGCCCGCGTCTGCTTCGCTTCTGACGAGCTCGATGCCGAGATCGCGCCCTACGCGCCGGCGAGCCTCGAACGCCTGATCGCGATCGGCAACCCCGCCTACGAGGCCCTGTTCACCGCCGATCCGATGGGCGTCTGGCCGAGCCGCGGCGACGATCTCGCCTGGCTGTTCTACACCTCCGGGACCACCGGCCGGCCCAAGGGCGCCATGCTCAGCCATCAGGTGCTCGCCGCGGCGAGCCAGGCTTATGCCGCGGAAGTCGATCCGATTGCGCCGGGCGATCCGCTGCTGCACGCCGCTCCGATGAGCCACGGCTCCGGGATGTACATGATGGCGACCGTGGCGCGGCTCGGCGTCAACGTGGTGCCGGAATCGCAATCATTCGACGCCGCGGAGGTGCTCGGCCTGTTCGACACCTGGCCGCGCAGCTCGATGTTCGCCGCACCGACCATGGTGAAGCGGCTGGTCGAATGCCGCGCGTCCTGCAATCCGGATCATATCAGAACCATCATTTGGGGCGGCGCGCCGATGTATGTCGCCGACGCGCTCGAGGCGATCGAGCGGTTCGGCCCGCGCTTCGCCCAGATCTATGGCCAGGGCGAAGGCCCGATGACCATCACCACCTTGTCGAAGCAGGAGGTCGCCAACCGCGATCATCCGCGCTGGCTCGACCGGTTGGCTTCGGCGGGCCGGCCTTACGCCTGCGTCGAGGTCATGGTCGCCGACGGCGACGACCGGCCGTTGCCTGCCGGCGAGGCCGGCGAGGTGCTGTGCCGCGGCGTGATCATGACCGGCTACTGGCGCAATCCCGAGGCGTCGGCGGCAACGCTGCGGGGCGGCTGGCTGCACACCGGCGACGTCGGCGCCTTCGATGCCGACGGCTATCTCACCCTCAAAGACCGCTCCAAGGACGTTATCATTTCCGGCGGCTCCAACATCTATCCGCGCGAGGTCGAGGAGGTGCTGCTGCAGCACGCCCAAGTGCGCGAGGTCTCGGTGATCGGCAGGCTCGACCCGGAATGGGGCGAAGTTGTCGTCGCCTATGTGGTCGGCGAAGCCGACCGCGGCGAGCTCGATGCGCTGTGCCTCGACGGCATCGCCCGATTCAAGCGCCCGAAGGATTACGTGTTCGTCAGCGCGCTGCCGAAGAACAATTACGGCAAGATTCTCAAGACCGAGCTGCGCGAACGCGACGCCAGACAAACGAAGGACCGCGATGGCCGATCGGCTCAAGGGTAAGGTGGTGAACCGCTTTGGAACATAATGGCTTCCGTTCGTCCATATGCTATCGTCCGTGCCGCCGCCGAGGTACGACAAACGATGAACCAGACCGTCCGCCCCCGCATCGTCGCTTCGGCGTGTCCGCACGACTGCCCCTCGACCTGCGCGCTCGAGGTCGAGGTCTTCGACCGGCATACGATCGGCCGCGTTCGCGGCGCGGAGGACAATGCCTATACGGCCGGCGTGATCTGCGCCAAGGTCGCGCGTTATGCCGAGCGTGTTCATCATCCCGACCGGCTGATGCAGCCGCTGCGGCGCGTGGGCGCCAAGGGAAGCGGCCAATTTGCTCCGATCTCGTGGGACGACGCGCTCGCCCTCGTCGCCGAGCAGTTTATCCGCGCCGAACAGGCGCACGGCTCCGAGGCGGTGTGGCCTTACTACTATGCCGGCACAATGGGCTTCGTCATGCGCGACGGCATCAACCGCCTGCGGCATGCAAAAAAATATTCCGGCTTCCACTCCACCATCTGCGTCAATCCGGCCTGGACCGGTTTTATCGCCGGCACCGGCAAGCTCGCCGGCACCGATCCGCGCGAAATGGCCAAGTCCGATCTGGTGGTGATCTGGGGCACCAATGCGGTGAACACCCAGGTCAACGTGATGACCCACGCCACGCGCGCCCGCAAGGACCGGGGCGCCAAGATCGTCGCCGTCGACATCTACATGAACGGCACCATGCGGCAGGCGGATCTGCCGGTGCTGATCCGGCCCGGCACCGACGGGGCGCTCGCCTGCGCGGTCATGCATTGCCTGTTCCACGACGGCAAGGCCGACTGGGATTATCTCAATCGCTACACCGATGCGCCGCGCGAACTTGCCGAGCATTTACGCACGCGCGATCCGGAATGGGCATCGCGCATCACCGGCTGTCCCACCGCAACGATCGAAGCCTTCGCGCGCCTCGTCGGCGAGACCAAGCGCGCTTATTTCCGGCTCGGCTACGGCTTCTCGCGCTCGCGCAACGGCGTCGCCAACATGCATGCCGCAAGCTGCATCGCCGCGGTCACCGGCGCCTGGCGCTATGAAGGCGGCGGCGCTTTTCACCACAATGACGCGATCTTCCATCTCGACAAAAGCTTGATCGAAGGCAAGGACGCCGCCGATCCCTCGATCCGCATGCTCGATCAGTCGCGTATCGGCGCGATCCTGACCGGCGACAAGGACGCATTGCGCGGCGGGCCGCCGGTCACCGCGATGCTCATTCAGAACACCAATCCGGTTACCGTCGCCCCCGAACAGGACGCGGTCAAGCGCGGCTTCGCGCGCGACGATTTGTTCGTGTGCGTGCACGAGCAGTTCATGACCGACACGGCGCAAGTTGCCGACGTGGTCCTGCCCGCCACCATGTTCGTCGAGCACGACGACATCTATCTGGCGGGCGGCAGCCAATACCTGCTGCTCGGACCGAAGCTGATCGAGCCGCCCGGCGAATGCCGATCCAATCACGACGTGATCTGCGCACTCGCCCGGCGGCTCGGCGCCGAGCATCCGGGCTTCGCCATGACGCCGCGCCAGTTGATCGACTTGACGCTGCAAAAATCCGGCTGGGGCACGCTCGCGGAGCTCGAGGCCAACCGCTGGATCGATTGCCAGCCGGATTTCGCCACCGCGCATTATCTCGACGGCTTTGCCTATCCCGACGGCAAGTTCCGCTTCAAGCCGGACTGGCCCACGGTGCCGTTTGGTCGCGCGCATTGCACCGTCCGCTCGGCCATGCCGTCATTGCCCGACCACTGGGAGGTGATCGAGGAGGCGGACAGCGAGCATCCGTTCCGTCTGGCGACCTCGCCGGCGCGCGGCTTTCTCAATTCGAGCTTTACCGAAACGCCGACCTCGCTCGCCAAGGAGGGACGGCCCGAGGTGATGATCCATCCCGACGACGCCGCCCCGCTGGCGATCGCCGACGGCGACGCGGTGACGCTCGGCAACCGGCGCGGCGCGGTGCGGCTGCACGCGCGGCTGTTCGACGGCGTGCGCCGCGGCGTGCTGATCGCCGAGTCATTGTGGCCCAACAAGGCCTATGCCGACGGCCGCGGCATCAACACGCTGACCGGCGCCGACCCGATCGCCCCATTCGGCGGCGCCGCCTTCCATGACAACAAGGTGTGGCTGAAGAAGCAGACGAATTGACGCCCTTGGAATCTACCGCACCCGCACCGGGATGATTTCGACCGACAGCTGCACTTCGTCGCCGAGCCCGTAATAATAATAAGCCGGCTGTGAAACCAAGCGTAACAACAGGAACAGCCGAAAACGCAGACGTTTGAGCAAGCCTATCTTCCGTGACGGCAGCAGGTTTTCCTGCGAGGCATGCACGATCCACCGGCGCCGATCGGTCGGTAGGTCTATTTGTTTGTGCCGCGCCATCTCTTCCAGCAATCGCTCGACATTCGGCTCCTCCATGAAGCCGAAGCTCACCTCCACGGCGATGATGCCGCCTCTTTGGTGGTCGCGGTCGAAGACGGTGACGCGATAGCGATTATCCCTGATGTAGGGGACCTTGGGGTGGGCGACTTCCACGAGGATCAAGTTCCGCGGCAGGATGCCGTGGCGCTCCCACAACATCTGGATGATCGCCGGCGCGCGATCGGTCGGCAACCGCAGTTGGCTCGCCGCCATGACGACGGCGTTGCGTTCCATGAAAACCTTGCAGCCGCGATGGAGCTCGACCAGTTCCGCCATCGTCATCGTCGGCTTCGCGGAATAGGCGGCAAACGTTGCCTTGCGGCCCCAGCGCCAGGTCGTCATCACCAGAAACAAGACGGCGCCGACCGAAAGCGGGACGAACCCGCCCTCCAGGAACTTGAGCATGCACGCGACCAGGAAGGCGAGGTTGACCGCCAGCAGCGCGCCCCACACCAGGCCGGTTTTGGTCGCTCCCCATTTCCAGTAGAGCCGGGCGATCGGAACCATCGCCAGCGAGGTGATAACCATGACGCCGGACACGGCCAGCCCATAGGCCGCCGCCAGCGCCGAGCTCGAGCCGAACGTGACGACGAGCAGGATGCAGCCGACAAAAAGCGACCAATTGATAAACGGGATATAGATCTGACCGGCGTGCGCCTGATGGGTGTGCAGGAGATTGAGCCGCGGAAACAGGCCCAATCGGATCGCCTGTGACGCCAGCGAAAAGGCCGCCGAAATCAGCGCCTGCGACGCGATAATCGTGGCGATGGTGGCCAACACGACCATCGGATACAGCATCGACGACGGCACCAGGCTGTAAAACAGCTTGCCGCCGGCGACCGGAGCGCCGGCCAGAAGATAGGCGCCCTGGCCGAGATAGTTGAGGATGAGCGCGGGAAAGACCACGGCAAACCAGCTCGCGCGGATCGGCGCCGCGCCGAAATGCCCGACATCGGCATACATCGCTTCGCCGCCGGTGACGACCAGCATCAAGGCGCTCAAAATCAGGAGCGCTTCGAACCAGCCGGCGCGCCGCAGAAACTCCAGGCCGTAAAGCGGATTGAACGCCGCAAGAATTGCCGGGTGATGCCCGATCTGCCAGCCGCCGAGGCCGGCGATGACCACAAACCAGACCAGCAGAATGGGACCGAAGACGCCGCCGATTCCCGAAGTGCCCTTGAATTGGATCGCGAACAGCGCGGTCAGAAGTCCGATGGTGATCGGCACGACGATCTCCGCCAAGGCCGGAGTCGCAACTTGCAGTCCTTCCACAGCGGAGACAACGCTGATGGCGGGGGTGATCATGCCGTCGCCGAACAGCAATCCCGCTCCCAGCATCAGTGCCCACAGCAGCGGCCTCATGCCGCGCTTCTTGTGTTCATGCAGCAGGCCGTAGAGCGCGAACAGGCCGCCCTCGCCGTCGTTCTGCGCACGCAAGACGAAAATGGCGTATTTGATCGCGACGATGACGGTGATCGTCCAGATCACCAGCGAGACGCCGCCGAGTACTTCGGCAGTCGTCTGCGCGGCGCCGGCACGGCCGAGGAACAACGCATCCATGGCGTAGAGCGGCGACGTTCCGATATCGCCGTAGACGATGCCCAGCGCGCCGACGGTCAGCGCCGTGAAACTGCCGCGCGGCGCATGCGAGGGCGCGATGGGCAGCGGCTGGGCTGCGGCTGGACCTTTGCGGTGCCGGCTTGAACTTTTCATGAAGTCAGGACCGGGCTGAGGATCGGACGTCCCATCCTTAATGCCATCCTTATGGGAGTGGAGCAGCTCGGCCTCGCTAAATCACGCAGCCGGTGGTGCGTTTGCTCAGGGATAAGGCAGCGACCCGGATTGAACTGCCTTGATGCAGATCAACACAAATAATTGAATCAGCGCTCACCTGAGGGCGTTCTCGAGCCTAAAATCTTATTCTTGAAAGTCGAGAGGCTTGGAGCGGAGTGTTGCGCTCATCACCACAGATCCGCACAGACAAGGTCGATCCGGCGGATGCAGCCTAGAGGCAGAGAATGCTCGGGCTAAGCTCGCCAACTAGCGTGGCGGTTCAGAAATCCGCATCATTTTTGCCGCCCGCTCTCGGGTGCGCCACTTCACATCGAAATTGACCCCTCGCGGAAGTCGCTGTGGCTGAGCCAAACGTTCACGAGGACCGGCTTGCCGGCCTTGGCGGCGGCGCGGGCACGCCGAAGGGCATCGGGAACCTCGGCGGTTGTCTTCACCACGATGCCTTCGGCTCCGAAGCCCGCTGCGACCTCATGGTAGGCGGTGCGGGCGAGCACAGTGCCGACATCGTCATGAAGCATTTTCACCTGCTCGCGGGCGATCTGAGTCCAGGAAGCATCGTTGCCGACTACGGCAATCACCGGGATGCCGTGGCGCACGAAGCTGTCGAATTCGCTGAGGCTCCAGCCACAGGCGCCGTCGCCGTAAAGGATCCACACTTCGGCGTCCGTGCGGCACAGCGCTGCCCCTAGCGCGAAGCCTGCGCCGACCCCGAGGGTTCCGAAGACGCCCGGATCGAGCCAGCTGCGCGGGCCGCGCGGCCTCACGATGTAGGATGCGGTGGCGACGAAGTCGCCGCCGTCGGCGACAAAGAGGGCGTTGTCGCTTGCCGCATGATCAACAGCACGCAGCAGCGCGATCGGGTTCACGTGTTCGCCTGTGGCTTTCGCCTGTTCGTCAATCTCGGTCTCGCGCGCACAATCGCGGGCACGGAGCTCGGCGATCCAATCGTTGCGGCGCGCCGCCGCGCTACCGGACACGGCGGCAACACGCTCGAGAAAATCCCCGGCGTCGCCAATCGCCGCGATGTCGGGACGGCGATTCAAGCGCGCGTCCTTGGGGCTCCGGTTGGCGGCGATCAAAGTGCTGGAGCGGCGCACATGGCGGCCGTAGTCGAGGCGAAAGTCACACGGCACGCCCGCCAGCACGACGCAGTCCGCCTGTCGCAGCGCCTGCCGGCGTTGATGATGCATCTGCAGCGGGTGATCGCGCCCAAGCAGGCCGCGCGCCATACCTGAGAGATACACCGGTATCCCAAGCCGCGCGACGGCGGCGGCTATCCGTGAAGGGTCGTCAACAAGTGCGAGGGTCTGGCTGCCGATGACCAGGAGTGGCCGCTGAGCCTTGGCAAGGCGCGCGGCGGCCGCGTCGATGCGCGAACCGTGCGCGGCCGGCGCCGCGACCTCGCGTGCTTGCGGCGGCCGCATATCGCCGCTTCCGGCGAACATCCTAGCGACGTGGCGCTCGAGGTAGAAGCGCAGCAGTCGGTCGGGGATGGACGTCCCCTTCCCGGATGCCTCGCGGTACCATGTGCGAATGCTGGCTTCGTCGTAGAGCAGGTCGATCGGACACTCGACGAAGGCCGGTCCCGGCACGCCTTCGCGGGCGACCGCGAAGGCTTCTTCCACGGCGGGCGTAAGATCACGGACGCGGCGTACCCGTCTCATGAGCTTGACGTGGGGTGCGACGACCGGTCCCTGGTCGATGTCCTGCAGTGCACCGCGGCCCTGCAGCGCGGTCGGAGCGGCGCCGCCGAGCACGACGACAGGCGACTGGGCGAGCTGCGCGTTCTTCAGCGCCGTCAGCGTGTTGGTGACACCGGGACCCGCCGTCACCGCGGCCACGCCGGGCACGCCGGTAAGCCGCGCCACCGCGTCGGCGGCGAACACGGCTGTCGCTTCGTCGCGCACGTCGATAACGCGAAGGCCGCGTGCCTTGGAACCGGTGAGAATGGGCGAGATGTGCCCGCCGCACAGCGTGAACACGAATTTTACGCCGTGCGCCTGCAGCGCTGCGGCGACGCGATCGCCGCCGTGGCTGATGGGCTGCCGGATATTGTCCTGTGCGATGTGCTCGGCCGCCAGCGCTTGGTAGTCGATCTTGCCGATGCGCGTCTTCGGCAGTTCGCGACGGAACTCGATCTCGCGCGGGCAGCTCCACTTGATGAGTTGCGACCGGCAGAGCGCGATGAGCTCCCTTTCGGTGTCGGGCCCTGGCCGCGCCTGCTGCTTGAGTACGACGAACGCCTTCACTCGCTCGCCCTGCGCGGGGTCGGGCACGCCGACCACGCAGGCCTCTAGAACCTGCGGATGCCGGTAGAGGACGGTCTCCACCTGCGCCGGAAAGACGTTGAAGCCCGACGACTTGATCATGCGCTTGAGGCGGTCGCTGAAGTAGAAGAAGCCGTCCGCATCCATGCGGCCGAGATCGCCGGTGTGCAGCCAAACGCGGCCGTCACCATGGCGGCGCAGGGTGCGGCTCGTCGCCTCGGGATCGTTGAGGTAGCCGATCATGACGTTAGGGCCCGAGATGCAGATCTCGCCCTCTTGCCCGGGCGGAAGATCCTCCAGGGTTTCGGGGCTGCAGATCTTAACGAGCATGTCGGGAAACGGCACGCCGATGCTGCCTTCACGATACTCGTCGAGCGGCATCGCCATGATCGCGGTGACTGCCTCGGTGAGGCCATAGCCTTCCCGCAGCTTCACGCTACCGCCGCGCTGCACGACGAGAGACTCGAATTGCTCCTTGACCTGATGCGGCAGGCGGTCGGCGCCCGAGAAGGCGGCGCGCAGGGGCGCAAGGTCGGCCCGGGCGAGCGACTTCTCGCGCGTCAACGCCGCGTAGAGTGTCGGCACGCCGACCAGCAGATTCGGCCGCTTCTTGCGCAGAAGACGAGCGGTGCTTTCAGCTGTGAAGGTCGGCACCAGGATCGACTTGCCGCCCGTCATGAACATCAAATTCACGCAGACACCAAGGCCGAAGCCGTGGAAGATCGGCAGGATGGCGAGGATCGAGTCGCCTTCATGCACCTCGCCAAACGTCGCGACCTGCAACGCCAGGGCAATGAAATTGCGATTGGAGAGCACAATGCCTTTGGGTGACCCGCTCGTGCCGCCGGAGAACAGGATCGCGGCAGGATCATACGTCGTTGCCGGCGAGCGCGGCGCCAAAGGCTGAGGGTCGCGCATCAGTGCTGCCCACCACCGCACGCGCGGATCGGCCGGGACCGCGGGGATCCGGCGTCCCTTGGTGAGCCAGAAGCCGAGGCTTTTCGCCGGCGAGAGGTAGTCGGGGATGCGGGCGAGGATCAGGACTTCGAGTGGCACTCGCGGGCGGATCGACGCGAAGCGGTCGTAGAGGGCGTCGAGGGTAAGCGCGATCCGCGCGCCGGTCGCATCGAGGAAGCGCTCGATTTCCGGCGCGGTCGACAGCGGATGGACGAACACCGACACTGCACCGAGTTTGTTCGCCGCATAAAAGGCGATGACGGCTTGCGGTGACGTCGGCATCGCCACGACGATGCGCTCGCCGGCCTTCAGCCCGAGTGCCGCGAGCGCATTGGCGCAGGCGTCGATGGATGCAAGAAATTCCCGATAGGTCGCGGTCGTGTCGAAGAAATCCCACGCCACCGCATTGGGCACGCGCTCGGCCGTGTGCGCCACCGCCTCGTACAGGGTGACCTCCGGATAGGCGAGTTGCGCAGGAACCTTCCCATACCAACGCAGCCACGGCCGCGCTGCCGCCGTCGCGGCCTCGGTGAGAGGTTCGATTGTTGAAACCTCTGCTGGCACGAACAAACCTCCCAGGTTTCGTCTCAGAGACCTCGTAGCAATGCAAGCCAAGCCAAGCCATGACCTGCATCAAAATGGCAGAGGGTATGCTCTGGCCCGGCGGGACAGCGGGCTTGGCGGCAGCGATGAGAAATTGGGGCGCCCCGACGCATATTGCCGAGCGGTCATTCCGTCAGAACTGGCCAGGCGTATCGACCTGACGGATGCCGGCTTGAACTTTTCATAGAGTTAAGGACCGGGCTGAGGATCGGACGTCCCATCCTTATGCCGTCCTTATGGGAGTGGAGCAGCTCGGCCTCGCTAAATCACGCAGCCGGTGGTGCGTTTGCTCAGGGATAAGGCAGCGACCCGGATTGAACTGCCTTGATGGAGATCAACACAAATAATTGAATCAGCGCTCACGTTGGGCGTGTTCTCGAGCCCCGAGTTTTATGTGCGAAGGTCGAGAGGCTTGGAGCGCTGAAGAGTGTTGCGCTCTATTTTTATTGTGGCTGCAGCAGCTTTCCGAGCTGCTGGAGAAGCTCGCCATAGCGCGCGAAGTTTCCGGCGGCATATTCCCGCTGCATCTCGCCGAACAGTGCGCGCGCACGCTCCAGCATTTCGTTGCCGGTTCCTGGAGCGGGCGCGCCGGCTGCGGTGGGCGCCGGCGCACCGACGAGGAGGCGCTCTGCATCCATGAGCCTGCTCGCCCACTCGATCTTGCGGTCATCGGGCAATAGCTGGCCCAGTACCACGCGGGCGAGCATCGGGATCTTGGTCTGCTCCGCCTCGATATAGACCGGCTCAATTATGATGAGCTGGTTGTCGATCAGCGGCAGCACAATGAGATTGCCGCGAATGACCCGCGAACCGTGCTGATCCCAAAGTGTGAGATCACCGGAAAACCGGCTGTCCGAGCTGATCCGTGATTCCACCTGTGCCGGGCCGTCGATGAAAGTCCCTTTGGGGAAGCGGAAAGCCACCATCTTCCCGTAGTTCTCGCTATCGGAGAGGCCCGCGAGCCAACCCGCCATCTGGTTCTTGCCGGCGACCGCCAAGGGCAGCATGAGCAGAAACTCCGGCTTGTCGGAACCGGACAGCTGCGTCATCACGTAATAGGGCAGCATCGCGATCTCGCTGCTTCGATAAAGCTCGTGCGGGACCTCCCAGCGATCCTCGCGGTTGTAGAAGGTGGTCGGGTTGGTCATGTGGTAGGTGCCATAGACCTCGGCCTGTACCATGAAGATATCCTCCGGATAGCGGATATGTCGGTGCAGATTCTCCGGCATCTCGCGCGCGTCCTTGAAAAGTTCGGGCAGCACCTGCCGATAGGCGTTGATGATCGGATCGTTCCGGTCGAAGACGTAAAGCGTCACCGAGCCGTTATAGGCGTCGATCACCGCCTTCACGGAATTGCGCAGGTAGTTGTAGCCGCGGAAAGCGGGAAGTGATCCCTGATAGGCCTCGCTGTAAGGATAATTCTGCGACGTCGTATAGGCGTCGAGGATGTAGGAATAATGGTCCGCATCCGCGACGATGTAAGGATCGTGATCAAAGCTGAGGAACGGGGCGAGCGTCCGGGCCCGTTCGACGATGTTCCGGCGCAGCATCACCCGGCTCTCAGGCGTGAAATATCCCGAGATGAAGAGCCGCGGACCGTCGAATTGGCGGGCAATGACCAGCTTGCGCCACAAGTTGGAGAGCAGTATTCCTCCCGTTCCCTGGTACACCGTCTCGGCGTTGGCCTGGCCTTGCGGGAAATCGAATTCCTTCTCGGTCGTGTGCACATAGACATGGTCTTCGGTGAGCTCGCCGAAATAAATCGCGCCGCGGGCCACCGCGAGGTCCTTCTTGGCCTCGATGGGAATATCGTGGGCCCAGAGGACCGGATTGCCCCTGGCGTCAATCTCGTTCACCGGGACCGCGACGACGCCGTAGCCGTGGGTGTATTTGAGCGCGAGATTGACCCAAACCTGGGCGGGCGCGGGAAGCCGCGTAACATCGAGTTCGCGCGCCGTAATTATGACCTGCCGCTCGGCGCCATCGATCACATAGCGATCGATATCAACGCCGCGAAACGTGTAATAGGGCCGCAGACCCTGGATTTGCTGAAGTTGCGGCTCGAGCGCGCGCCAATCCCAGATGCGCGCGTCCTGCAGCGTCGCTGCGTCTTTTCTCAGATCGGCGGCCGTCAATGGCGTCGCAGAGACCGCAAATTCCCGCTCTTCGACCGAAGGTCCCTGGAGGTTGAAGGCTTGGCGGGTGCCGGCGATGCTCCTGAGCAGATACGGCAGCTCCAACGTGATCTGGTTCGGCCCCACATAGAGGTCCTCAATCGCGGTCGGGACCGCGAATGCCGCCACGACAAGCAGCGCCAGCGCCGTTAACGGCGCGAGCCAATGCGACCGACGCATCAACAACCAGTTGCAAACGCGCGGAAGGACAGCCGCCAGCCCAAGGATCGACGCCGCCGCGAACCAACATGCTACGATGAGGTCGTATCCCGGTAGCCAGAAATTGACGTCGGCATAAGAGGCGCCGGCCACGACCGTCGAGTGTCCGTCCACAACGAGGTGATAGCGGGCCAGGAACCGACTTATCGCGAGTGAGACGCATAACAGCGCGCCCAGAATCATGCCCTGCCGTATCCAGCTCGCCCAATCCACTCGAGTCGGTCCCGGCGATAGAAGGACGACGCTTCCGTATCGGTCAGAGGCTCTGCCCGGGGCGGGGCGATTGACGAACGCAGCCGTTCCACTGCTGGCCGCCAGTCCGATGCCCAACCAAAGCGCAATCGCCAAGCAAAGGACCCCGATCACGGTATCAATGACGTCGTCGTAGAGGGGCAAGGCCAGCAAGTAGAAAGCAAGATCTCTGCCGAACACAGGATCGACCACGCCGGTCGCCGTGGCGCCGAGGAACCGCATGAGCGGAATCCAGAGCGCGGTCGCGAAAAATCCGACCAGGGCCGCCAGCACAAATCCGACGATCCACGGCGCGCTTGCCGGGATCACCGCATACGGCCGGCACAATGCGCGCAGGTTGGCACCGACGAACAGGCCGACCGAGAGCAGGACCACGAGAAAAATCGCCACGCGATATTCAAGCGAGAGCCAATAGCGATGGCTCTGGCCCAGTTCCGCAAACCAGTAGTTTTCGAGCGAGATGCCGAGCGCCGCCTCAAAGACAATGATCCCGAGGCCAGCAGCCAGAATGTAGGCGGCATCGCGATAGAGCCGGTGCACAAACGCAATGGGGTCGCCACCTCGCCCTTGCATCAGTGTGCGGACCAAGGGCAGCGCTGCCCACACGAGCACAAACAGGTAGAGGATCTCGAACATCGATCTTCCCTCCGGCCCGGATCAGGAATGCGGCCGACACTCCGCGGATGCTAGCGCAACCGGAAGCGCTGTTATTTCTTTGGAAAGGCCTCCTCCAGCGCCAGGTTGAGCTCCAAGACGTTGACCCGCGGCTCGCCGAAAATCCACAGGCTGCGGCCTGTCGTGTGCTGGGCGACGAGAGCGGCAACTTGCTTAGGCGGCACACCGCGGGCTTTGGCCACGCGCGTCGCCTGCAGCAAAGCATTGGCGGGCGTGATGTCCGGATCGAGACCCGAAGCCGAAGCGGTGAGCATGTCGGCGGGGAGCGGCTTGCCCGCGAGCTCCGGCTGCGCCTGATCGAGGGCGGCGCGGTCGGCGGTTAGGCGGTCCTGCAGGGCCTTGCTAATCGGACCCAGATTGGAAGCCGTGGTGTTTGCAGCATTATAGGGTGCGGCTTTGGTGGCATCGCTCAAATCCACAGTGGCTGATGGACGACCGTGGAACCACTGCGCATCGCTCCACTGCTGGCCGATCAGTCGCGAGCCGATAATCCGGCCGTCGGCACTCTGCAAGACGCTGCCATTGGCCCGATAGGGCATGAACAGTTGACCCACTCCGGTCACGGCGAGGGGATAGGCAAAGCCACAAAGCGCGAACGTCACCAGCGACACGCGCACTGCGCCACTCACGTAGTCGAGCATGTCAGGCTCCTCTCAAACCAGGGGTGCGATCAACAGATCGATCAGCTTGATGCCGACGAAGGGCGCAAGCAGCCCGCCGACGCCGTAGATCCACAGGTTGCGATGGAACAAACTTTCCGCGGTCTGCACCCGGAAACCCACGCCACGCAACGCCAGGGGAATGAGCAGCGGAATGATGAGGGCGTTGAAGATCAGCGCCGACAGCACCGCGCTGCGCGGTGTCGCCAAGTTCATGACGTTGAGAGCCGCCAGTCCCGGCAAAGCGAGGATGAACATCGCCGGAATGATGGCGAAATATTTCGCTACGTCGTTGGCGATGGAGAACGTCGTCAGCGCGCCGCGGGTCATCAGCATTTGCCTGCCGATGGCGACGAGGTCGGTGAGCTTGGTCGGATCGGAATCGAGATCGACGAGATTTGCCGCCTCCTTGGCCGCCATGGTTCCCGAATTCATCGCCAGGCCGACGTCGGCCTGCGCCAACGCTGGCGCATCGTTGGTGCCGTCCCCGGTCATCGCAACCAACCGCCCCTGAGCTTGCTCGCGACGCACCAGCTGCAACTTCTCTTCCGGAGTAACCTCAGCGACGAAGTCGTCGACGCCGGCCTCGGCCGCGATTGAGTAGGCGGTAACCGGATTGTCGCCGGTGACCATGACGGTGCGGACGGCCATCTTGCGTAGCTCGGCGATGCGCTCGCGGATCCCCGGCTTGAGCTTGTCGGAGAGCACGACAATGCCGACGATGTCGCCATTGACGCTGACGGCGAGCGGCGTCGCTCCCTTCTTGGCGACGCCGTCGGCGATCGTCTGCAGATCCGGGGGCGCGACAGTAGCGAAGCGCTCGGCAACGTGACGAACCACCGCGCTCACGGCACCCTTGCGGATGATCCGGCCATCGGGAAGGTCGGTTCCGCTCATGCGGGTCTGCGCCGAAAATTCCAGACCTTTGGCCTGATCGAGGCCCGGCATCGGCAGGGCACCCCGCGAAGCACTGTTGGCAACAACGGATCGACCTTCCGGCGTCGTATCGAAGTAGGATGCAAGAAACGCGGCCTGAACCAACTCGCTCGGCTGATGCCCTGATGTGGGCATGAAATCGGTCGCCTCGCGATTGCCGGTGGTGATCGTACCGGTTTTGTCGAGAATCAATGTCTGAACGTCGCCGGCCGTCTCCACGGCCTTGCCGGACATTGCCAGCACGTTGAACCGCATCGTGCGGTCCATCCCGGCGATGCCGATGGCGGAAAGCAGCGCCGCAATCGTCGTCGGGATCAGTGCGACGAGAAGTGCCACGAGATCGGCAACATTAATTTGCGCCTGCAGATAGCTGGCGACCGGTGCCATCGCCGCCACGACGATGACGAAGATCAGCGTCAGGATGGAAAGGAGCACCGTGAGCGCGATCTCGTTCGGCGTCTTTTGCCGTCTGGCGCCTTCAACGAGATGGATGATGCGGTCGAGGAATGAGCTGCCGGGATCGGCGGAGACGCGCACTAGCAGCCAATCGGAAATGATGGTCGTGCCGGCGGTGACCGACGAGAACATGTCGGTTCCCGGCTCCTTCAAGACCGGCGCCGATTCGCCGGTGATGGCGGCTTCGTTGACATAGGCCATGCCCTCGACCACGTCGCCATCAGCCGGCACCACGTCGTTTTTCTCGACGCGGATGAGTTCGCCCTTGCGCAGATCCGCGGCCGGGACTTTCTCCGTTCGGCCATCCTCGAGTACGCGGACACCTAACAGGTCGGCTCGGGTTTGCCGCAGCGCGGTAGCTTTCGCCTTGCCGCGGCCTTCCGCGAGAGCTTCCGCGTAATTGGCAAACCAGACGGTCAGCGCCAGCACCACAGTGACGATGCCGTTATAGAGGCGCGAGGCGCCGGACGGACCAAACAGATCCGGCTGGATGGTCAGGGCCAGCGTCACCAGCGTTCCGACCCAGACGACGAACATGACCGGATTGCGGATCTGCACTCGCGGATCGAATTTGAGGAGCGAATCCTTCAGTGCTTGGAGGAACAGGCCGAGCGTATAACCGCCGCGCAAACGCACGCCGCGGAAGGCCGCGCCGAGCGGCTCACGGCTTGTGCTGCTTTCTGTTCGCGGTGCCATCGTTCTCTCCAGCGCGATGCCAGGCGCGCCAAGTCGTTAGAAAGTGAGGCCGGCCTTCATGGCGAAGAATTCGGCAATGGGCCCGAGCACCAGGGCCGGGAAGAAGGTCAGCGCGCCCACGATCAGGATAGTGGCGAACCAGAACACGCCGAACATCACCGTGTCGGTGCGAAGCGTGCTCGTTGTCGGCGGCGTCGTTCGCTTGCGGGCGACCGACCCCGCCACGCCCATCAGAAAGATGATCGGCGGATAGCGGCCGATGAAGATCACGGCGGCGATGGCGAGGTTGAACCAGGGAGTGTTGGAGCTGAGGCCGGCGAATGCCGAGCCGTTGTCCGCCGCGCCCGAAGTGAATGCGTAAAGGACTTCTTCGTAGCCGTGAATGCCATTGTTGCCGAGCGAAGACAGCGCATAGGGAGCGAGCATCGACCAGCCGGTCGGAGAAAGAATGACGAGTGGATGGATCAGCAGCGCCAACGAAACGAGAATGATCTCCTGCGTCTCGATCTTTTTGCCCAAGAACTCCGGGGTACGGCCGACCATCAGTCCCGCCACAAACACGGCGATCAGGCCGTACATGAGGCCATTCAAGAAGCCGACGCCTTTGCCGCCAAACACGCACTGCAGCATCATCTGACCAAACATCGAAATGCCCGGCAGCGGCGTGTAGCTGTCATGGGCGGAATCCACCGCGCCTGTAGTGAAGGCGGTCGTAATGTCGGCAAACAGGCTGCTGCCGGCGATGCCGAAGCGCACCTCCTTGCCCTCCATATTGCCGCCGGGCTGATTGACGGTCGCGGTGGTCTCGATGCCGGCATGCCGCAGCATCGGCGTGCCGCCCTGCTCGGGCATGACGCAAAGGAGCAGCAACAGCACCATCAGCGTGCCCATCACGCCGTAGAGCACCCCGGCTTGCCGGCGGTTGCCGACCATCTCGCCAAAGGTCACGACGATGGCGGCGGGCAATAGCGCCATCAGCACGATGAGAATGACATTCGTGATCGGTGTCGGGTTCTGGAAGGGATGCGCGGCGTTGACGTTGTAGAAGCCGCCGCCATTGGTTCCAACGAGCTCGATCGTGCCTTGCGAGGCGACCGGCCCGACGATGATGGTCTGATCGCCTCCCTGAACCGCGTGGGCGACGATGCTGGCGTCGAGCGTCTGCACGGCGCCCTGGCTGACCATCACCAACGCGATCACGCAACAAATCGGCAGCAGCACCCGGGTGATAAAGCGGATGAAGTCGCGGTAGAAATTGCCGAGATCGGCGCCGCCGTTGGTGACCGTGAACGCGCGAATCCACGCCATCGCAACGACGAACCCCGTTGTCGCCGAAGTGAACATCGGGAACGTAATGCCGCCCATCTGGCTGAAATTCGACAGCGTGGTCTCGCCGCTGTAGCTTTGCCAATTGGTGTTGGTGATGAAGCTGATTGCCGTGTTGAACGCCTGCAAGGCCTCCATGCGCGGGAAGCCCAGTTGATTGAGCGGCAGATGATCCTGGAATGAATAGACAACGAAGATGAGCAGCGCCATGACCAGATTGGTCGCCAGCATATGGTAGGTGTAAGCCTTCCAGGTCATCGCCTGCTCGGTCACCCGGCGGCCGATGAGAAAATAGATGGCGTTGTCGATCGGATCGAAGAACCGATCGAATATTGTCTTCTGTCCCATGACGATGCGGGCCATGTAGCGCCCGGTCGGGATGCTGAGCAGAAAGATGGCGATTACGGTGACAGCGATTTGGAGCCAGGCGGGAACGGACATCTGCACTTCTCCGAACGATTGCTGCTCCGGCCATCTGCGGCGCGAACTTAGAATTTTTGCGGATTGATAACGGCGTAGAACAAATAAATCACGAGCAGGACCACGAGAAGAGTGAGAACATAAACCGACACCATGGTGATCTCCGTCAGGTTTCGGGGCAGCGTAACTCGTCCGCTCGTGGCATTTCCTCACAGAGAGTTCGTGGTCTCTTCAGTTCTTGCCGCAGCGCCGTTGCCTGCCGGTCCGTATCGCGTCTCAGCAATGACGTTTTCGGTGAATTTCACCAAACCGAACATCAGCGCAAAGCTGGCGATCAGCACGAAAAACATGAGCAGTGTCAGTGCCATGGAATTCCCGTTGTTTGAGCAGCCGCCTAGCACCGAGGGTCGCCTAAGTCTTTGATAAACCGCAAATTGATATCAACAAAATAGGCGAGCCCTCTCTTGTTGCGCGTTGGCCATTTGCCATTGAACCGGGTTTGAATGCGAGAGAAGAGCGCGGTCCACGATATAAGAATTCCATATAGATTGACGCGATGAACTTCGCGGTTTGGAGTGAATCTGGCGTTGCAACGGGCTTATTCGAAGCCGTAGACAACGCGCCGTCGGCGCGTCTCAAGGGCGTGTCACTTGGCGGCTTCGTGGCGGCGTCGCGGCGGCACCGACCAGCGTTCCGCGGCGGCATCATCGGTCGCCTGGGCGCTGACCCAGGCCGATCCTGTGGCCTTCTCGACCTGCTTCCAGAACGGCGCGCGCGTTTTCAGATAATCCATGAGAAACGCCGCCGCCGCGAAGGCCGCCTCGCGATGGCTCGATACCGTCGCGACCAAGACGATGATCTCGCCGGGCACGATGCGCCCGTAGCGATGGATGACCGTCACGCCGAGCAGCGGCCAGCGCGCGCGCGCCTCCTCGACATGCCGGGCGATTTCCGCTTCAGCCATGCCCGGGTAATGTTCGAGTGACAGCGCCGCAATCGGCTCGCCGTTCTCGTCGGCGCGGCACAGACCGGTGAACGTCACCACCGCGCCGATATCGGTCCGCCCGCGCGTCATCCTCGCCGTTTCGGCGGCGACGTCGAAGGCCTCGCGCTGCAGACGTATGGTCGTGGTCATAGCGGTTTCTGCTTCCGCTGACAAAAACTCAGCCGCCAGTCATCGGCGGAAAGAACGCGATTTCACTGGCGCCCGCGATTACCGCATCGGCGCGCACATGGCTGCGGTCGATTGCCGCGCGGATTACCTTCGGGTTCTCGAAAGCGTAGGCGTATTGCTCGTCCCGCCGCGCCAGCCACGCCATCAGCTCGCCGACCGTCGCCACGCCGGCCGGCGGGTCGATCTGTTCCTCCGCCTTGCCGACGCGCTCGCGCACCCAGGCGAAATATAAAAGCCTCACGCATCCTCCCGGGTCAGGTGGTGCAGCCCGGCCTGCAGATAATCCCAGCCGGTGTAGAGCGTCAGCAGCGCCGACAGCCACAACAGCATAATACCGATCTTGGTGACGATCGGGATGACGGCATCGCCGGCGTCGCCGGCGATGAGAAAACCGACGGCGACGAGCTGCAGCGTCGTCTTCCATTTGGCGAGCCGCGTCACCGGCACGCTGACGCGCAGCTCGGCGAGATATTCGCGCAGGCCCGAGACCAGAATTTCGCGGCACAGGATGACGATCGCGGCGAACAGCGACCAGCCGTGAATGGTGTCTTCCGCCGCAAGCATCAACAGACAAGACGAGACCAGGAGCTTGTCGGCGATCGGGTCGAGCATGCGGCCGAGCGAGGACTGCTGAGCCCAGATGCGGGCAAAATAGCCGTCGAGGAAATCGCTGATGGCGGCGGCGATAAAGAAGGCGAGCGCGACCCAGCGCAGCCAAAGCCCGCCGCCGAGGATGCTTTGCCAGAACATGCAGCCGACCACGATCGGCACGACGGCGATGCGACCGTAGGTCAGGACATTGGGAAGCGCGAAAGGATGCGCCCGCAGCCGGCCTGTGGTCGTTGAATTCATGGCTGCACCATAGCGCCGCCGCGCCGACGCCGACAGGGCCTTCCTCTGCATGCCAGCGTCACGGCATGGGCGGCGGAGGCCCCTACCCGCTTGTTACCTTGAGGTCCGATCACACCGCTCCTTCATGAAAGAACTCGTAAATGCGCCGGGCCGTTTCGCCGCTGATACCATCGACCTGCATCAAATCCGTGACCGAGGCGCGCTCGATGGCTTTGAGCGTGCCGAAATGGTGGAGCAAGGCGCGCTTTCGGCTTGGCCCGATACCCGCGATCTCCTGCAGGCCGGCTTCGCGCAGATCGCGCATCCGGCGCGCCCGGTGGGAACCGACCGCGAAACGATGCGCCTCGTCACGCAGCCGTTCGACGAAATAGAGTACGGGGTCGCGCGGCGGCAGCTTGAACGAGTCGCGACCGGGAACAAAGAACGTCTCGCGGCCGGCGTCGCGGTCGGGTCCCTTGGCGATGGCGACCAGCGGGACGTCGAGGCCGAGCGGAGCCAGCACCTCACGCGCGGCATTGAGCTGGCCCTGCCCGCCGTCGATCAGCACGAGGTCCGGCCAGGGCGATTCATCTTGCTCATCAGACTCCGCTTGCAGTTCCCTCTCCCCTTGCGGCAGCGGGGTACCGGCCGGTGCTGACATGCCGGGACCACGCCCTTCCCGATCCGGCTGCGCCGGACCGACCTCCGCCGCAACGAGAGAGGGTAACGGCGCCTCGGCGAGCAGCCGCTTGAACCGGCGGCTCAGCACTTCGCGCATCATGGCGAAATCGTCGCCGGGAGTGAGATCGGCCGAGCGGATGTTGAACTTGCGGTACTCCTTTTTGTGGAAACCCTCCGGCCCGGCGACGATCATGGCGCCGACCGCGTTCGAACCCTGAATGTGGCTGTTGTCGTAGACCTCGATGCGCCGCGGCACGCCGGGCAAGCCGAAGGTCTCGGCGAGCTGGCGGAGAAGCCTCTCCTGCGAGGAGGTCTCGGCCAGTTTGCGGCCGAGCGCTTCGCGCGCGTTGGCCAACGCGTGCCCGATCAAATCCTTTTTTTCGCCGCGCTGCGGCACCGTGACCTCGATTCGGTGTCCGCTCTTGGTGCTGAGTGCTTCGGCGAGTAGCGCGCGGTCCTCGATGCCGTGAGAGATCAGGATCAGGCGCGGGCATGGCTTGTCGTCGTAGAACTGGGCGAGAAAGGCGGCGAGAATTTCACCCGGTGAGATCGAGCGGTCGGCCTTGGGGAAATAAGCGCGGTTGCCCCAGTTCTGCCCGGTGCGGAAGAAGAACACCTCGACACAAGTAAAGCCGCCCTGCTGATGCAGGGCAAAAACATCGGCCTCTTCCACGCCGCGCGGGTTGACACCCTGGTGCGCCTGAATGGCCGAAAGCGCCGCCAGGCGGTCGCGGTAAACGGCGGCGCGCTCGAAATCGAGCCCGAGCGAGGCTTTTTCCATCTCGGCGGCAAGCTCGTCCTTGACCGCTTTGCTGCGGCCGGACAGGAACGCATTGGCTTCGCGCACCAGCACCGCGTAATCGCTGAACGAAATCTCGTTGGTGCACGGCGCCGAGCAGCGCTTGATCTGATGCAGCAAGCACGGCCGGGTGCGGCTCTCGAAGAAGGGATCGCTGCACGAGCGCAGCAGGAACGCGCGTTGCAGCGCGTTAATGGTGCGGTTGACCGCCCAAACCGACGCGAACGGCCCGTAATAATGGCCCGGCCGCGTCCGCGCGCCGCGATGCTTGAGGATCTGCGGAGCCCAATGGTCGGAGGTGATGACGATGTAAGGAAAAGATTTGTCGTCGCGCAGCAGGACATTAAAGCGCGGCCGCAGGCGCTTGATCAGGTTGGCCTCGAGCAGCAGCGCTTCGGTCTCGGTCCGGGTGACGACGAATTCGAGCGCCCGAGTGGCCGTGATCATGCGCTCGATGCGGGTGTCGAGACCGGCCGGCCGCGCGTAGGCGCGAATGCGGTTCCTGACATTCTTTGCCTTGCCGACATAGAGCACGTCGCCCCGCGCATCGATCATGCGGTAGACGCCGGGCTGGGACGGCGCCAGCTTGGCGTAACGGAGGATGGCGGCCCGGCCTGCGGCGAGCGAGTCCTCGACTTGGTCGTCGGCAGCCGAAACGTCGCTTTCTTCCGCTTCCGGAAGCGACGACTCCTCGTCTTCCTCAACGATCTCGATCTCGGGCTCGATGTCTTTCTTCGGAACGCTCATGCCTGATTTGCCGGAAGGACCTGACGCGAGAGGTCCTGCCGCGAACGTAAGGTTTGCACCGGCAGAGGGCCAGGGTCGGCGATCACGGCGCCGACGCCGCGGATAGCCAGAGGATGGGTTGCCGCCGATGACGCAAATGCGAGCGCGGCGCCCCGCGCTCTGCAGGCCCGAACGGACTTCCTTCAAGAATTAACAGTAATTTAAGCATTATTTGGCCGACGTTAAGACATACTTAGTTATAATCGTGACGTTGCGAGGACTAGTTTCGCCGTAATATTGTCCACAAAGACAAAAGATCTGTGTCTTTTCTACACTAGACCGGAAGGAGATTACGAATACTCTCGGGGACCTAAACACGACGGAGGTCCCCAAAATGAAGCGTGTGTTTCTTGCAGGCGTTGCGTTGATGGCGCTGACCGGCGCGGCGGCGGCGGCCGATCTGCCCCCTGCCCCGGCGCCGTACTACAAGGCGCCGTATGTGGCGCCCTATTACAACTGGACCGGATTCTATCTCGGTGTGAACGGCGGTGGCGGCTTTGGACGCTCGTCGTGGGACTCGACCGGCGGCTTCGATCTTACGGGTGCTCTCGCGGGCGGCACCATCGGCTACAATTACCAGTACGGCCGTGCCGTCATCGGCGCCGAAGGCGACATTGATTGGAGCGGCATGAAGGGGTCGACCACCGCCGGCTGCGCGGCCGGCTGCCAAACCAGCGATAGCTGGCTTTCGACCGTGCGTGGCCGCCTCGGTTATGCCGCCGACCGGTTCCTGCCCTATGTCACCGGCGGTGTCGCGTTCGGCGACATCCAAGCCTCGCGACCCGGTTTTGCCGGCAGCAGCACGGCCAATGTGGGCTGGACGGTGGGCGCCGGTATTGAATTTGCCATCACCGGCAACTGGACCGCCAAGGCGGAATATCTCTACGTCGACCTCGGCAACTTCAATTGCGGCCTCGGCTGCGGAGCGGCCGCGGTGAACCACGTGTCGTTCAGCGACAACATCCTGCGGGGCGGGTTTAACTACCGCTTCTGATCTGCGATCGACCGCATCAACGCAACCAAGACAAAACGCCCCGCGACATCGTCGCGGGGCGTTTTGTTGGCGGCGATGCGCTTTGTTGCACACGGCACGGAACGGCGACAGCGGTCGATCCTTGTTGAAAAGGCCCTAGCAGGCTGCTGAAGAACTCACCATCGGCGAGCCTTGAAGGTTGAATCGTCACCGTTATGGAAGCGGATTTCTCCGGTGAGCGATCCATCCTTTTGAAGTTCGGCCCAACCATCGCCTG
>JBEKJZ010000006.1:0-54602 GCA_050010955.1 Xanthobacteraceae bacterium
CCGGCAGACATGATGCCCAAGCCGCCCGGAAGCGGAGGTGACGAGCCCCCGCCCGCGGGCACCGCTCTCGCTCCATCAGCCGGTGTCGCCGGCTGACGTCCTTTCGGCGAGCGAGATTCGCTGAATGTAATCGAAACGGTGACCGTTGTCAACACTAAAGTCGCTGCTGCGGTGACACCCTTTTGAGCCGTCATGCGCGGGCCTGACCCGCGTATCCATGCGGAACTTCCGCACATCAGAGTTTTGCAGCAAATCCGCCTATGCTGAACGGCGGCAAGGATTGCCGGGTCAGGGGTTCGAATCCCTTGGGGCGCGCCAACAAACAAAATCAATGACTTACTGCATAATTTAGCGGCCTTAGCAGCAGTCATTAGCGGCAGTTGGGAACGGCTGAAACCCGACAACAGTATCAACCCATCCCGGGTGTCGCAGCGTCGCGCCCATGCTCGCCGAAACATGCCAGGAGCATGGGTCGCAGCACCTCCGATAGCAGACGCGCCGTCGCGCGACCGGCGCGGGAGAGATGGGCCACTTCCGGACCAAGTGCACCGTGGCAAAAATCGCGTCATTCGACCACGTCGGCGGCAGCGACCAAATGGAAACGTGTGGCGATTGTATCTGGCCGAGATCCGAGCGCAGTTGGGTAGCGATAGCGGTCTCAGGCCCGTCTCACTCGTCTAGCGTAATCGCGGCCGCATGATCGAGAACCGACTTCGCCTCCTCTCGGCCGCACCACTCCCTGAGACCCATCGAATGATCGGGCGATCACCGCGCCTGGCGTTGATTTCAGGCCGCACCGTAATCTTCGGCTTGCCCTGAGGTTTTCCGAGTTTGGACCCGTTGCATCGGTTAGTGCGACGCAGCGATACGTCCGGTGTTGGAGCACAAGCCGACATTGCGCACGTCGCTTTTCGCCTTTCTCGGCCGCGTCGGTCGGTAGCTTTCGCGTCTGTTTTTGGCCCATCTCTGCCGCGTCGACCGCCTGCGTTCGTGTCCGTTATTAGGTGTCTAGCTGCCGCGCTGGGTCCATGGCCGGCGCGGCAGTTGATGACCCAGGCTGTGTGAAAACGAAATCTGATTTGGTCGTAATGCCGAGCGGAGGACGAACTTTTGTGTTTTTTCGCTCTGCGCATAACCACAGGGCTCAAAATTCCAGGTGTGGTTATACCGCGTCGAGTTTTCACACAGCCTAGACCCATATTTGCCATCGTGCGGCTGATTTTGCTGTGACGCACAACTTAACCCTGTCGCCATGTGGTACAACGTACTCGGCCTGAGAGGGTAACCCGTGAGGCAGTCTCAATCGCGGCAGAGTGACCGCGCTTGCCTGGCCGACAAACTCGACGCCCTACTCGTTCGTCTCGGCTGCGGCAACCTAAGGCAAGGATCGCTACAGCGCCTGACCGAAGGCGCCAACAGGAAACCTGGGCCTTAGATGCAGTGGGCTGCGCAGGTGCAGTGCCGCTGATCATGCGCCGCCCCTCTGCTGATGCGTTGCCTTGCGACCGCACCGTCGGGCCCGGCTGCGACGCGCGCCTGACAACGCACATTTGATCTTGATCAAAGCGCACGTCCGCGAACAAAGTTAGAAATCACGCGCGACACGACGGATAATACACTGTGAAAACCGGACTTATTTTTTTCATGCTTTCTGCCGTTCTATGGCATCCCGCGGCACAGGCGCAGGTGACGATTGATGTCGCAAAAATCACGTGCAATCAGTTTATGCTTGGCAGCATTGTAGACTCAAGAACGATGTCAATCTGGCTAAGCGGCTACTACAATGGCACCCTTAGCAATACGCTCATCGATGTTCCTGCGATGCAAGAGAGGGCGCGCGAGGTGGTGCGTTACTGTATGTCTCATCCCGAAGTAATTCTCATGGATGCCGTCAAAACCGTTCTCGGCGAGAGCAAATAGGATCATCCTACATTTGGATGATAATCGGCAGGCATCAACCGCACCTGGCGGCCACGGCAAGGACGGCGGACCGGTTTCAAGAAACAGGGCCATGGTGGCGATTGGCTTGTGTCCAAATGCTAGAAAGTCATCTGGCCGAATGGATAATCAATCGAGAAACAACCAAACGCTGAGAATGATGGTTGCGATGGCAGCTCTTATCCATCCTCCGAAACGGATAACCCGCAGATTTGTTTGAAAGCCGGCCGAAAAAGGTGCATCAATGGTCGACAAAATTAAAGTGCCAAAAATGAAGCGCAAGGATTACGAAGAGAAGCTGCGCAAGCTTCAAGTCGAGCTTTGTCGGTTGCAAGAATGGGTAAAGCAGAGGGGACTGAAAGTCATCATCCTGTTCGAAGGCCGCGACGCCGCTGGAAAAGGTGGAACCATCAAAGCGATCACCGAGCGCGTCAGTCCCCGTGTCTTCCGCGTCGTAGCCCTTCCAGCTCCTTCCGATCGGGAAAAGAGCCAAATGTTCATGCAGCGCTACATCGCGCAATTTCCTGCCGCTGGTGAAATCGTTATTTTTGATCGTAGTTGGTACAATCGCGCCGGGGTCGAATATGTCATGAATTTTGCGACCGCGGCGCAACATCGGCGATTTTTGGATCTTTGCCCAGAAATCGAACGATACATCGTCGACGGCGATATTACGTTGATCAAGATTTGGCTCGAAGTTGGAAATGAGGAACAGGAACGACGTTTTTTGGCTCGCATCAATGATCCGTTGCGGCAATGGAAACTGAGTCCCATGGACCTGGAGTCCTATAAGCACTGGTACGAGTACTCGAGGGCACGTGACCTCATGCTCGAGGCCACAGACAGCAAGCATGCGCCATGGCATATCGTGCGGACCGACGACAAGCGTCGCGGGCGACTGAACTGCATTTCCCAAATTCTATCATTAATCCCCTATAAGAAGTTACCGGGAACGACGGTCAAATTACCAAAGCGGTCTACAAAAAATAAGTATGACGACCAGAAATCGCTTGAGCGGCGGCGCTTCGTGCCGGAAAAATATTAAACGTTTCTCGTGAAGCAACGGTGCGGAAACACTAATTGACATTAATTGAACCAAACCAACCACTTGATCTGGATCAACTTACACAACAACACAACTGCCATAGTGAGATACGCCAGCACAAGCCGCAGGACGCTCCCGCCCGCAGCAAGCTTGGCAAATATAAATTCAGAGAACCTTAGCGATGACGACCCCAGAAAGCGAGATCGGCGCAATACAAGCAATCGGACCGGCGGCATCACCGCCTGGTTCGAAGTACGAGCGGCTCATTGCACGAGCAAAAGGCGTCCCAGCGGCGACAACTGTCGTGGTGCATCCATGCGATGAGACTTCGCTTTGCGAAGCAGCGGAAGCAGCTGAAGCCGGGATTATTGTTCCGATACTGGTTGGACCTGCCGCGAAGGTCAACGCTGTAGCGCGTGACTGCAACGTCGACATCCGGAAATTTGAGCTCGTTGACGTGGGTCACAGCGAAGCGGCAGCTGAGCGGGGCGTCCAACTGATCCAAGAGGGTAAGGGCGAGTTACTGATGAAGGGCAGCTTGCACACCGACGAGCTTATGCGGGCCGTGACCGCGGCAAGCACCGGTTTGCGTACGGCGCGCCGCATAAGTCATGTGTTCGTCATGGACGTTCCGACCTATGCGGAAACTTTGTTCATAACGGATGCTGCGATTAACATCTTCCCGGATCTCGACGCCAAGCGTGACATCGTTCAAAACGCGGTCGACCTCTTCAGCGAGGTTGGTCTTGGAGTTCCGCGAGTGGCGATTCTTTCCGCTGTCGAGACCGTGACCGCGAAAATTCCATCGACCATAGACGCCGCCGCCCTGTGCAAGATGGCCGATCGCGGACAAATTACGGGTGCCATCCTGGATGGACCGCTTGCCTTCGATAATGCGATTGATCCGGAGGCAGCGCGAATTAAGGGTATCCAATCTGCGGTGGCTGGCAGTGCACAGATCCTCGTAGTCCCCGATCTCGAAGCAGGCAACATGCTTGCCAAAAATCTAGTGTATATGGCGAAGGCCGATTCGGCAGGGATCGTTCTCGGTGCCCGAGTCCCTATCATCCTCACCTCTCGCGCCGATTCCGTGCGGAGCCGACTCGCGTCCTGCGCTGTTGCCGTCCTCTACGCCAATGCGCGCCGAAATGTGGTTGGAGTGCCGGAGGCGTGACGTATCATGGATGGGATCCTCGTCGTCAATGCCGGGTCGTCCAGCATAAAATTTCAAATATATGAGGTCGCCAGTGACGGCGAGCCACGGCGACTGGTCAAGGGGCAGATGGATGGGATCGGAAGTAGGCCGCGACTCCGCGCCGAAGCGAATGACGAGTCATCGCTGATCGATAAGGAATTTGCACCAAAAGAAATCCCCGATGTGCCGGCCGCAATGACGGCGGTCGGGGATTGGCTACGAGCGACGCAAAGCCTCGTCCTTGTAGGGGTCGGCCACCGGGTAGTTCACGGAGGCCCTGTTTTCGAAAAACCAATTGTCGTTGATCAAGACGTCCTCAAGCAACTGCAAAATTACGTTTCACTCGCACCACTGCACCAGCCGAACAACCTCGCTCCGATACAGCTAATGCTCGAGCGGCGTCCCGGAGTGCCGCAAGTCGCGTGTTTCGACACCGCCTTTCATCGCAGCCACAGCGCGCTAGCCGATCGCTTCGCCATTCCAGAGCGCTTTTATGTTGAGGGTATCCGGCGATATGGGTTTCACGGGCTCTCCTATGAATACGTGGCGGGACGTCTGCGGGAAATCGCGCCCGATGTGGCCAGCGGCCGCGTTATCATAGCGCATCTTGGCAGTGGAGCATCAATGTGCGCCCTATCCGGTGGACGAAGCGTTGAAAGTACGATGGGCTTCACCGCTCTCGATGGGCTGCCGATGGGAACCCGCCCAGGACAGATCGATCCTGGCGTGTTGCTCTATCTCATCATGGAGCGCAAAATGAACCCGGCAGCCGTCCAAAATCTGCTCTATCAGGATAGCGGACTTAAGGGGCTATCCGGCATTAGCAATGACATGAGAGAGCTCGAAACTAGTGCCGAACCGGCCGCGGCACTGGCTATCGATTACTTTGTTTACCGAGTTGGACTTTACGCCGGAATGCTAGCGGCAGCGCTCGGGGGGCTCGATGCGTTCGTTTTCACGGCGGGAATCGGTGAGAACTCAGCGACTATCCGAGCGCGGATCGCCAAAAGACTGGAATGGCTGGGAATCCGGTTCGATCCGGTCGCTAATGCAATGAAGCAAACGCTGATATCGCGAGCTGATAGCGGGATAGGTCTTTACATCGTTCCCACGGATGAGGAATTGGCGATCGCTCGGCACACACTGTCTCTTCTGTCTAAACATGGGCGGTCAATAAAAGCCGAGGTTTGATCTGCCTTTTACGGATTCCGCCCCACCAACCGGCCGGGTAATGTCATCGGATCGCGACAATGGAAGGTCGACGAAACGCGGAGCGGTCGCAGCTTGGCTTCGATATTTCCCACCAGCGGTTTGGTTGGCGGAGTACAAGGCTGCCTGGCTAGCCGGCGATCTCATCGCAGGCGTCACCCTAGCAGCCTATGCAATCCCGGTTTCCCTGGCCTATGCCAGTTTGGCTGGTTTGCCCCCTCAGGCTGGCATCTATGGTTATCTAATGGGCGGGTTGGGCTACGCCTTGTTCGGCTCGTCGCGTCATTTGGCCGTCGGTCCGACCTCGGCGGTCTCGCTGATGGTTGGCGGTACAGTTGCGGCAATGGCCGGGGGCAATGTGGAACGCTACGCCCAGATAGCGAGCCTTGCTGGTTTTACCGTAGCTTTGCTCTGCCTGATTGCGTGGCTCCTGCGACTCAGCATCCTCGTGCGGCTGATCAGCGACAGTATTCTTGTGGGATTCAAGGCGGGTGCCGGGTTGACAATCATCATGACCCAACTGCCGAGTCTGTTTGGCGTCTCCAGCGATGGACAAAACTTCTTTGAACGGGCAGCGCTCTTAGCCGGTCACCTCGGCCAGACTAACTTTCTAGTGCTCACGCTGGGCTCCATTGCGATCCTCGTGCTGCTGCTCGGGGAGCGGTTTTTGCCAGGAAGACCGGTTGCACTCGGCGTCGTCGCACTGGCGATCATTGCCGCATCGGTGTTCGGACTTCCCGCGCTGGGGGTACCGACGACCGGAGAGGTCCCTGGTGGCCTTCCTTTCCTGGCGGGACCGGCAATGCGCCTGCGGGACGTAGAGGGCCTTTTTCCACTTGCGGCCGGGTGTCTGCTCCTTGCTTATGTCGAGGGGGTTTCCGCCGCCCGCACCCTTGCAGCGAAGCACGGCTACACCGTCGACCCACGGCAGGAATTTTTAGGGATTGGCGCGGCAAACCTCGCCGCAGCGCTCGGTCATGGCTACCCGGTGGCAGGTGGTTTGTCTCAATCGGCCGTGAATGACAAGGCAGGCGCCCGCACGCCGCTGGCTCTGATCTTCGCGTCGCTCACACTCGCTCTTTGCCTACTATTCCTCACGGGCCTGTTGGCAAACTTGCCCAAAGCGGTTTTGGCCGCGGTCGTACTGACCGCTGTGATTGGCTTGATCGATGTTCCCGGCCTATTTCGCATGTGGCGCATCAGCAAACTCGATTTCTACGCGGCTATGATTGCACTTGGCGGTGTGCTGCTCCTTGGAATTTTGCAGGGCATATTGCTCGCTGCGCTAGCGTCGGTCCTGATGCTGCTGGCTCGGGCATCGCGGCCTCACGTGGCATTCCTGGGCCGAATTCCAGGAACGAACAGCTATTCAGACATCGCGCGTCACCCTGAGAACGAACCGCTGCGCGACCTTATCGTATTCCGTCCCGAAGCCTCACTGCTTTATGTCAATGCGGATTCAATACTGGAGTCAGTTTTGGAACGGGTTCGCAAAGCTGGACCGTGCGATGTCCGCTTGGTGATCTGCGATCTCTCAGCATCGCCTTACATCGATCTTGCGGGCTCGCGCATGCTGCATCAGCTGCATGGTCAGCTTGCGTCACGCGACATTGCGCTGCGTGTCGTCGGAGCACGTGGACGGGTGCGCGATCTGTTGCGTGCGGAAGGCATCGATGAAAAGGTCGGCGGTCTAGACCGACTTCAGACGCTGAATGATTTGCTCGACAGCGCCCGCACTTAGCTCAGCCGACAGGAGATATCGCGCACCGCCAATACCATTGGCCTCACTTCCGCCGACCGGGAGCGCGGGGCTTGTGGATCTCTTCAAAAGAATCGAGCCGCGACGTCGGAGCCACGAACGCGAGACAGTCCCATAGTCTGATTGATAGAGTGTGGCTGAGGGGGCGGCGGTGAGAATGCAGGCTGACCTGGTGTCTAACTGCGTTGCCACTTGTCCGTCCCTCCTCCAAACGACGCGTACCCCACTCCCAATGCTAAAGCTGGCTGGTAGCCACCGCGCTAGGGCTTCCGACGAAAATTATCAGCGAGAATGCAAACGCTCAACAGAAAGACCCAAAAGGGAAAAACAGCAAAACTCCAGCTGATATAGTAGCTGCCGAATAGTAGCAGCAGTGCCAGTGCATATCCGAAAACCGCCAGCCACCGCGGTGCAATCTCGGTATAGAGAGCGATCGTCGACGTCGTGATCATGAAAACGCCGGCCATCTTGACCATGTAAACGTTTATCGTCGCATAAATCGCGGCTCGAACGAATTGAAACGTCGCCGAGCCGATCATTTCGTCCGGTTTGGTGGCAAAAGCTATTAGTACTCCATCCACGAAGGAGGAGGCTAGAAACAACATACTCAAGAAAAGAAGACCGCTTCCGAAAAACACGGTTGCAAAAAATCGATCTTCCAGCTCACCGAGCCGGTCGCGCAGCACGCCGATAAACCACAGGAATGCAATTCCGGCAAAAGGAACCAAGTTCGTCGCCAATGCGATCGTCTGAGAGTTAGTGCGCAGCCACGAGCCCGGCTCCTGAGGGTCGGCGGGTACCGAAATGCGAAGGAGCGCGAAAGCGGCCATCAACAGCAGGGAAAACAGCAACCCGGCGATAGCAGCGGCGTTCGGGGTTTTCAAACGCTTTCTGGTCAGAGTTTCGTTTGCCACGATTAGCAACCTATTGCGCTTTTATCGAATGCGAGAGTGCGATCAGGCTGTGCGGTAGGACGCGAATGATCCCGCCGCGCGGGCTGTCGATGTCGGCGATGAGCAAGAAAGAAATTGACACGATTACTGGCAAGAAAAGAAGCAAAAGCGCGCCTTTTCGACGCTGGCCATAGCCAAGCAGCAGATTGCAGGAGACTGCGATCAGTCCCATCAACGACCACGCTGCAACAGGAATGCGGTTCCACCAAGCTGCCTGAGTTCGTGATTGCGAATTCAGAACGTCGTTCATGCCTGCAACGACGAGGGCAGTCACAGGTGTTGGGCGGACGTTCGCTGTGGGCAGGATGGCAGACCAAAGCGCGGCTTCTAGTTTTGCGCCTTCGGCGCTGGCCTGACCGATCTCGCGCTCTTCGCGGCTCAGGTACGATGCAACACGCTGGTCGAGATACAGCTTCAACAGTTCACGCACACTCTCTGCGTCTGCGGTCGGCAGCAGATCCGCACGTACATATTCGGTGCCAATCGCATTGGCCTCCGCTTCCTCGTAATTCTTCCGTAGATCGTAGCGTGTGACGGCCATGGAGAAGCTAAATCCAATAATAAGAGCTAGGAGCGTCAGAATAGCCCCTTCGACGATATCGAGGTCTTCTCGCTCATCTGTGCGTATGGGCCGTCCCCGGCCGCTGAAGTCGCCGACATATGCCGCAAGCCATTGGGCAATGAGAGAGACTAAGAAGACAATAATCGGACTGTCCAGAATGCTGCTCATACGAACGGCCTGTCCGTTTGCGCCACTCCGACTTTCAAAGGTGGCTCTTTGGCCGTCCAATTCATCACGTTCGGACGAATGTCCCCTTGATCCCTGTCAAAATGGAACGACGCCGGCAATTAATGGAATACGTCGCTCTGTTCGGGCACCATTATCGGCGTCTGCCTTCTGCGTTGCGGGGGGCTTCGGCGGTTACTGCTGATCGCAAGGGCAAGGCAACGGACTCCCTTGACCGTATTTCCCTCCTGGTCAATGAATCGATGGCGAGAGTTCCCTCCGCACTCAATGGCTCATCAACGCCGAACAGCCGGCCGATCCGTTGGAGGCGCTCTCGGTCGTCGGCGGAATATTCGCCGCGGGCGCGCAGCACCTGCGTAATGAGATCGAACGCCTTCAGCCGAGGCTCCGTTTCTGCAGGTAGCATCGACGGAATGGCGGCCAGTGCGCTTTCGCCATCGAGCAGTAGCATGCAATACTGCTCGCGAACGGTGGCTTTGAATGTCGAGAGCGGCACGTCGCTCAGCGCCTTGCGAATACGGCGTACCGCCTCGAACCCCCGCTCGTCGACCGCGGCGCGCCCCATGCCCGCAAAGAGGAGGCCACGGATGAGCGCTTCGCGCAGGCCGCCGGTCGGAATGCGCGCTTTGAGTTCGGCGATCCGTTTCTCGATGAGCTCGCGGTGTAACGGGCTTTTGGTCGCTCGACGTGGTGGTTGTTTTGCGCGTGCATCGACACCAACCGCCGCTTGGAGTGTCGGCGAGCCATAAACTGAAAAGAACATTTGTTCAGCGACGGCCTCCGTAGTATCGCGCCATGCGTCGAGGGTGGCGACGATTTGGCGTGACACATTTTCCTGCAAAGCAAGAAACGGATTGTCGGCGGCTGCCGGCTTACGAGCATTACGGACCCGCTCAGCAAGGTTAGGCACCGAGCTCATAACGGGATTTGCATCGGAAAAAATCTCATATTGCAGGCGCAACGGATGAAGCTGCCGCATCCAGTCCGCCCAGGGAGAATTGACGGCAGCCCGAACAAACGGCTGCACAAACGCTCGGTAAAGGGCAAGGTTGGTCTGGGATACGCGGTCTGCTGTTGCGAAACAGCGCTCGTCGACTGCGTCGTTACCCCCGAGTGCCCGAATATCATCGAGCGTCCGCACTTCGCACCGCATCACCCAATCACCGGAGACGAGATCGGGATTCGCTGTATCTGTGGTCTTTGCTTCAAAGACGGCCTCATAGAGACCTGGTGGCAGCGTATCGATCAGATCAATATTGCTCGAAAGCTCGCCGTGTTCCTTGCGGGCCACGCCGGCGGAGACGAAAATGCCCAGGTGACCGATACTCTCGTGAATTGAGTAGACGATTGTTTGTCCGTAGGCTCGTATTTCGTCGGCGTTCTGATAAAGATCGAGAATCCACCCGAGCGCCTGCTGAGGCGGCGTAATATTGTCGCCCTTGGAACAGAATACCACGATGGGAGAACGAATTTCGCGGAGATCAATCGCCGTGCCGTCCGAGGTTTGAATTTTACCTGCTGCCAGATTGTTGCCGATGAACAGCTCATCAACGATGAATTGGATTTCCTCCGCATTCAAATTGACATGGCCACCCCACCACCGCTCAAAGTCAAGATAACGTGGTGCTTCCGTGTCGATCTTCGAATAGAGGTTGTATTGCTTGTTCCATAGCGTGTTCGCCGGATTTTGGTTTTCGAAGTTTTGTACCAGCCACGCGCCATCAAATTTGCCGTGGCCTAGATCGCTGGCAAGCGCCGTCAACCAGCTGCCCCCAAGTAGCCCGCCGCTGTAGCGCATAGGATTTTTGCCGTGGACGCCTTGCCAGTATGAAAGCGGCGATCCGGCGATGATGATCGGCCCAAACAATTCCGGTCGAAGGGCGGCGAGCATCATCACTGCCCAGCCGGCTTGGCAATTTCCGATAACGCAGGGCTTGCCATCGGCCTGCGGATGCAGGGCGATGACTTTCTCGAGGAATACTGCTTCGGCATGGGCTATATCCTCAATCGTCTGACCCGGCATGGGCTCCGGAAGGAAGCCGATGAAATAACACGAATGCCCCGCCTTGAACGCGACACCGATTTCACTGTCAGCTTTGAACCCCCCAATCCCAGGGCCGTGTCCTGCGCGCGGATCAACGACGACGAATGGCCTCCGCGTGGGATCGAGTTCCACACCCACAGGAGGCAGAACCCTCGCGAGCGCGTAGTTAACAGGTCGATCAAGCTGGCGGCCATCGACAACGAGTTCCACCTCATAGTGGAGCACGTGCGGGGCGGTTTCGGTTAAATGCTCGCGATATTGAATGCCACGACTGTGCATTACATCCAAAAACAAGACGCCGCGCTGCGCCGCGTCGATAGCATATTCAAGCGCGGGGGCGAACAAACCAAAGGATGGAATTGACGGGCCAGCCGGGGCTGAGGTTGGAAGACGCTGATTCGACGCCATAATTGTATTCCTTTTTGGGTCAGGATACGTCGGGCGGCGAAAACGACCTTTCTCTGGCGGACACTTGGGTCGCTCGACAGCGCCGGACCGGCTTCGACTTTCCGAGTTGTCGCGGCCGCCTCACGCAAGAAAGGATCATCAAGTTTAGCCCAGGAAAATCAAATCCTTTTTGCGATAGATCAAAGTGAAGGGGTTAAACACTCGTAATCAATTTTTGAAGATTTGCATTTCTTTACGTCGAACTCGCAACCAAACTCGACGGGTAGAGAGCCTGCGTCATGAATCGCCTTGCAAAAATCCAAATTCCTGCTGTCAAAGCCAAGCTTCTGGAAGGCAAGAAAGGACTGATCGTTGGCATTGCCAACGATCAGTCGATCGCTTGGGGCTGCGCAAAGGCCTTCCGAGCATTTGGGGCCGAACTTGCGGTGACCTATCTCAATGAAAAAGCAAGGAAATACGTCGAACCGCTTGCGCGTGTCCTGGAATCTCCAATTGTGATGCCGCTCGATGTACGCGAGACCGGCCAGATTGAGGCGGTGTTTGAACGCATCGCTAGGGACTGGGGGCATCTTGATTTCGTCGTGCACTCCATCGCCTTTTCGCCAAAAGAAACTCTGCAGGGTCGCGTCGTCGATGTACCCCTGGAAGGATTTCTCACCACAATGGAGGTGTCCTGTTGGACCTTTATCCGGATGGCGCATTTGGCGGAGCCGCTGATGCGCAATGGCGGATCGCTGTTCACAATGACATACTATGGCAGTCAAATGGTGGTGAGGAACTACAATATCATGGGGGTTGCCAAGGCGGCCCTAGAATGCGCAGTGCGCTATCTAGCGGCCGAGCTCGGGCCGAAAGGAATCAGGGTTCACGCGATCTCGCCCGGCCCTTTGGCTACCCGAGCGGCCTCCGGAATTCCGGAATTCGACGCATTGCTCGACAAGGCCAAAAAAAAGGCGCCTGCACGGAGCCTCGTCAGCATCGAAGATGTCGGCGTCGCGACTGCCTTTCTCGCCCATGATGCTGCGCGTCTCATTACCGGGGAAACGCTATACGTCGATGCCGGCTACCATATCATGGATTAGGATATTCGATTCAGTGGCGCTGGTGGTTTTAGGCACTGCCGTGGCCGACGTTATAGCCATCCGCTATCCGCCCCAGCTCAGCTTCATACCGATGTCTCCCGGAATTCCGCCTGGAAATTCGACGACCTGCACCGTCAACCTGTAGCCATGGGGCTTTAGAAATTCCCGCCAAAACTCAACTAGCTCTTTCGGAAGGCCGGTAAGTGTGTTCTCCCACCCTGCTTCCATCTGATTGATGGCACGTCCGCGATCCGTGCAAAGTTGATTGGGGAAGCGCATAATCTCGACCTCGGTCGAGCCGTTGTTGGCGGCTCGCTTGATTATAGCGGTCGCGCGCGCCAACCGCTCTTCATTGCTAACGCCGGACGGCTTTGAAAACCTTTCCAGCAAAACCCGCTTTTCGGCCTCCGCCGCTGTTTGTTCATGCATGGCTGCGGATGCCTTTTCCGCCTCCCGCAGCGCGATTTGTTTCATAAGGTCCTTTGCACTCGGTAATCCGGACAACGGATCAGCCTTTTTTACCTCTGTCGAAGCCATGGCACGCTCCTGTGGTATAGTACCCTTCTTGTACGCTGTGACCACCAGATGGGGTCACCAGTAAGCAACGACTTCAGGCGCCACCTTAGCACGCATACCAGGCCTACCTGTTCCTTCTGTCGCACTTTATGAAAGTTGGACTATCCCGGTGCCGGTCTTGCTGTCTGTAACCATCGGAATTGTCGGATCTTTCATGGCAATTGTTCTGGCGGGTTTGACACTTGATCTCTATGTGCAGATCGGCATGGTCGTGTTGATCGGTTTGGCCGCGAAGAATGGCATCCTCATCGTTGAATTTGCAAAAGAGCAGAGGGAGAAAGGTGTCCCTTTGCTTGAAGCCATGGGGATTGATAGGACTGATCGCAATTTCCTGCAACCTGCTGATCGGCGTGAATGACCCACTCCGGAAGTCGAGTGTGCATCGCAGCAGTCGAGACAGTGACATCGCTCCCGGGCCGGATGGAAAGCGACCGGCCGTCAACCGGCACACGACTTCTCAGCAGCGCCGAAAATCGTTATCATCCGCATCAAGTTCAGCGTTCATCCAGGGAATCCCGGCTTGAATCGCCAGGCCAACCGTCGGAAATGTTCTGACGACATACCGACATACAGTGGGGAGAATTGTGACATGAAGGTATTTGCGGCATTGGTAGCGTTGAGTGCAGTTGGAATCACCTCTGCCTCGGCACAGGTGCTTCTTTCCGGTCAATATCATTGCGTTCAGAATTGCAGCGGGCCCGAGTTGGCTTACGTCACCCAGAACGGTTGGGACCTCAATCTCGTCAACGAAGTTGGTCAGCCATCACGCGCTTGGATCGATTATCCAGGGCACATTTGGGTCCAGTATTGGAACGAGGGCGCAAATTATTCCCCCGATGGCATGACAATTCAGTTCGATCGTGGGAGCGTGTGGCAGCGTATAACGCCGGACGTGGTGGCTTACTGCGCGCGACGGTTCAAGTCTTACGATCCGGCAAGTGGCACTTACCTCAATTATGACGGCTTGCGTCATTCATGTCCATAAGCACATTGGCTGTTCCAGTTGTTACATTTGACTTCGATCGAAGTGGTGTCAGAAGAATGGCTTAAGGTACGTTTCAGGAAGGAAGCAGGAGGCGCAAATGGCATCCGAGACTTTACGAGCGGTTGCGTTGGCCACGACCCTCCTTGCATCGATCTGTGCGACGGCAATGGCGCAGACCTCCGCGCCGGCCGCTGGCGCATCGGAGTCACATCTCGTGAAGCCTGCGGAACTCGAGCAACTCGTGGCGCCAATTGCATTATTTTCGGATCCGTTGCTGGCCGAAGTGCTCATGGCGTCGACCTATCCGTTAGAAATCGTGCAGGCCGAACGTTGGGCGAACGCACACAAGGATCTGAAGGGGGACGAATTAAAGGCCGCGGTCGCAAAACAGCCTTGGGATGCTAGCATCAAGTCACTGGTAGCAGCACCATCTGCACTGGAAATGATGAGCACGAAGCTCGATTGGACGCAGAAGCTGGGCGACGCAGTTATTGCCCAACAAGCCGATGTAATGGATGCCATCCAGCGCCTGCGCGCAAAAGCTGAGGCGAACAACAAGTTGACGTCGACCCCACAGCAGACCGTCACCATAACGCAAGACGAGAGCAAGCGGGTCATTGCCATTGCACCGACGCAGCCCGATACGATGTATGTGCCTTACTATGACCCGGCCGTCGTCTATGGCGATTGGCCGTATCCTGATTATCCGCCGTATTACTGGCCGGCGCCCGGTTATATCGCCGCCGGGGTCATCGCAAGCGGCATCGCCTTCGGCGCCGGCTATGCGCTCGGGCGTTGGGGTGGGTATTGGGGTGGCGGAGTCAACTGGGGCAGCAACAACATCGTGGTAAATCGGCCGATCGGCGGCGGCAACAACATTGGCAACAATTGGAACCGGGGCACACATGTGGAACACCGCGGCAATCGTCGCGGGGGACGCGAGCAGGGCCTGAATTTTCGCGGCCGTGGTGGGCAACAGGTACTTAAACCAGGCGGCGGCCGGGGCGGCCTCGGTGAGCATCGTGCAACGACCCGTCCGAGCCACGGCAATCGTGGCGGCCGGGTCGGTGCCGGTACGAGGCCGTCACATCGTGCTGCCGTGCGGCCCGGTGGAGGCGGAAGGGCGGGTCTTGGCGGTCACGGAGGCATACGTCGTGGAGGGGGCGGTGGTGCGCACGCACTGCGTGGCGGTCACGGCGGCGGGGGTTTCCGAGGCGGCGGTCGTGGCGGCGGTCGTGGCGGCGGTCGACGATCCGATATCCGGCTCAAGCACGACATAGTCTATCTCGGCCGGCTTGACGACGGCCTCGGCTTCTATCGGTTCAGCTACAATGGCAGCAGCAAGGCCTATGTCGGCGTGATGGCGCAGGAGGTGCAGCAGGTTGAGCCGCAGGCCGTCGGGCGCGGTCGCGACGGTTATCTACGGGTGAATTATGAGAAACTTGGTCTCAAGTTTGAGAGCTATGATCGGTGGGTTCGATCGGGGGCGCAAATTCCATTCTCTGTGCGACTCAGCACTGACGGGTGGAACGAACCCTCGACCGCTTCGGATCGTGTCCCGGCGAGTGGTGTAACAACGGCGCGGCCGTGGTGATTTCCGGCAGGGCCGGGCTGATCAAGCTGTCGCCATGGCGGGCAGCTTGACGATGGGATCATCGCTCAACCCGATTGTGGAATTGGCCTCCTTGCCGTATGATGGGTATCGCTTCCGCTCCACCCATCCTACGCACTGGCGTCCTTGTCATACACAAATCCACACCGGCTATGCCGATAGCCACGACGTCACGCGGCTTCGCCGATGTGCAGGCGGACCGCGAGCCCAGCCGGTCTCGCCAGATTGATCAGCGCGTCGAGGCTGAACTTGTCGATGCGGCCCCGCAGCAAATCGTTCAAGCGGGGCTGCGTCAGGCCCAATCGCCGGGCGGCCTCGGCCTGGCTGACCTTCCAGCTCTCGATTTTCGTTCGCACCGCAATCATCAGCGCGCGCGCCCGCATATTGGCCGCTTCCGCCGCAGTATCTTCGAAAGCGTCCCAGACGCTGGCAAATCTCTGCCGTGCCATTGCTCGATGCCTGGCGCTGTTTGCTAGACCTCGACGTATTCCGCGATGCTCGTTGGCGCCGGTACGGACTCACCGTCAGCCTTGAGGCCGTCGATATGGAAACGGATCGCTTCGCGGATTTCCTTTTCCACCTCGGAGATTGTCGCCCCGGTAGCGACGCAGCCGGGCAGGTCCGGGACATAAGCGGAATAATTGCCGTTGGCCCTTTCGATCACTACCGCGTAACGCATTATTTCTGCTCCTTCAGCCGAGCCTGCTTAAACACGCTGTTTAGCGTGCCAGGCGCCATATCGTCGGACGGCTTCCCGGCAATGGTAACACGCCCGGGCTTATTTGGATGCCTGTATTGCCGATGCGAGCCTCGCGTGGCAACCAGGAACCAACCGTCTTGCTCGATTAAACGAATGACGTCGCGCACCTTCATGCAACGAACATCCGCCACTTCCTCTCAACCAGCAAGTGCCCCGCACGGGCCTAGCGGCCCGTTGGCTCGGCCCCGGAATGACGCGCAGACGTTTACTTCCCCGCCTCGACACCCTCGACGATTACGGTCTCGACCTCGCCGGCGCCGTTGCGGCGGAACGCGGCGGCCTTGTCGTACTCATCCGAGGTGAAGCAGGCGACGCCCTGCTCGAACGTCGGAAACTCGATCAGCGCGAAGCGCTGAAACGCCTGCGAGCCCTCCATGATCTGGAAGCGTCCACCGCGCGCCAAAAAACCTTGCCACCGTACTTGGCGAGGATGGCCGGCACCTGATCGGCGTATTTCTTGTACTCGGCGGCATCGTTGATCTTGGCGCCCGCGACCCAATAGGCTGGCATCGAATCCCCCATTCTCGTCATGCCCGCACTTATTGCGGGCATCCACGTCTTAATATCTCGAGCGCGAAAAACTAAAGACGTGGATGGCCGGAACAAGTCCGGCCATGACCAGTACTGTTTGACTCACTCGGCTGCGCGACGTGCGGCGATGATCTGATCAGCGGTGCGGCCGGTGAGCTCGGCCATGTGATCGAACTTGAACGTGAACGTGCCGGCGCCGGCGGTCGCCGAGCGGATTTCGACGATGAGGTCGCCGACCTCCGCCTCCGGCATCTTGGCGCGCACTACGTCCCAGCCCTCCCAGCCTTCGCGCGTATCGAAGCCGAGGATTTGACCGCGCCGCCCGGCCATCAGCGCATTGATCTTCGCCGTGGCCTCGCTGGGGCAGACGATCTCAACCAGATGGATCGGCTCGAGCAGCACCGGCTGGCATTGCGGCAGACCTTCGACAATCCCGATGCGGCCGGCGGTGCGAAACGCCATGTCGGAGGAATCGACCGTGTGATACGAGCCGTCGATCAGCGCCACGTGAAGATCGACCACCGGAAAACCGAGCGGGCCGTGCTTGAGCGCGTCGATGACGCCTTCCTCGACGGACGGGATGTAGTTGCGCGGCACCACGCCGCCGGTGATCTTGTCCTCGAAAGAAAAACCCGAGCCGCGCGGCATCGGCTTGATGTCGATGACCACGTCGCCGTACTGGCCGTGGCCGCCCGACTGCTTCTTGTGACGGCCGCGCTGGACGATGCCCTTGCGGATGGTTTCCCGGTAGCCGACGCTCGGCTGGCGCCGCTCGATGGCGACGCCGTAACGGTCGCTCAATCGCTCGGTGGCGACGCGCAGATGCATCTCGCCCTGGCCCCACAGCACCACCTCGTGCGTCTCCGGATTGTGCACGATGGTGATCGAGGGATCTTCCTCGGCGAGCTTGCTCAGCGCCTGACCCAGTTTCACGTCGTCCTTGCGCTCCTTTGCCGATATGGCGATGGCCAGCACCGGCGGATAGGGCTCGATCTTGCCGACCGCAGGATGGGCTTGCTTGCCTGCCGTCAGGGTGTCGCCGGTCTTGGCTTTATCGAGCTTGGCGAAGGCAACGGTCTCGCCGACGTTGGCCGGGCCGCGCTTCTCGCTGGTCTGGCCGACGAGCTTGAAGACGCCGGCAACTCGGCCGGCCTCGCTGTCGCCGGACTGGAAGGTGGTGCCGTCGCCGGCCTGGCCAGCGAGCATGCGCGCGATCGACAGCCTGCCGCCATGGGCGGTGTTCAGAGTCTTGAGCACATAGGCGACGGCATCGCCGTTCGCCTTGACGCCGAGGCGCTTCGCCGTGTCGGCGATGCCGGGCGATTCATGGCGCAGCGCCTTCAGCAGCCGCAAAATGCCATTGGCGCGCGTCGCGGTGCCCATCAGTACCGGGCAGACGAGCCCTTCGCGCAGCTCGTGCGTGAGGTCGTCGAAAACCTTGTCGCGCGGCGGCTGGATGTCCTCCAGCAACTGCTCCATCAGCTCGTCGTCATGGTCGGCGAGCGTCTCCAGCATGGAGAAGCGCGCCGTCTTCTCGCGGTCGGCGGCATCGCCTTCGAGCGCAATGACTTCCGAGGCAGCGTGCTCCTTGTAAACAAAGGCGCGTTCCAGCGCGAGATCGACGAAGCCGCTGATAAGTTCGCCGGAGAACGTCGGGATCTGTCGCAAGATCAGCTTGGTGCGCGAGGCGCCCTGCAGCAGCTTGAGCACGTCATGGACGCCGGCATCGCCCTTGTCGATCTTGTTGAGGAACAGAATGCGGGGAATTTTCCGGTCTTCCAGCTCGCGCAAAATGAGCTGCAGCTGCGGTACCTTCTTCTCGTCCATTTCGCACACGACCACCGCCGCGTCGATCGCCGGCAACACTGCGCGCATGTCGTGGACGAACTCCACCGAGCCGGGGCAATCGAGGAAGGTATAGGAGTCGCCCATGAAATTGGTGGTGGCGACAGTCAGCTCGACGCTCATGCGATGATGGCGCGCTTCCTTGCTGCCGTCGCCGACCGTGTTGCCGGCCTCGACGGCGCCCTGGCGCTGGATCACTCCGGTGCGCGCGAGGATCGCCTCGAGCAACGTGGTCTTGCCGCTCTGGAAGGGACCGACCAGCGCGACACAGCGGGGGCCGGTCGCGCGTGTCGCGTTGTTTCCGTTTGCTGCCATAAGTTCCTCCCGGCGCAGATCCGCCGCTCCAGAGCGGATCGCACGACACCATCGTTTCAGGCGGCGGCGGGGCTGGTCAAGGGCGCATTATTGCGCGCCGCGCGCGGCAGTCATTACCCTGGTGCGTCGTCGAGCACGGCCGCGCCGGAACTCACCGGACTCAGCGGACCGGATGCAGCTCCAATTGCCCGATTCCGCCGGCGATATCGAGCCCGACCTGCCCCTGCAACGACAACGGTTGCAGCGCCACCGTCCTATTCGATCCACCGACGAGGACGTTGGCGCCAAGGCCGGCGGCGATAGACACTTCAGCCGTCGCTCCGGTGTAGGTACCGGCGAGCATTCCGGCATAGCGGTTGGTGTCCGCAAACACCGTCCAAACGATCACCCCGCCGGAAGTCACGCCGATGTCGATGCCGATCGTGGTCATGGTGCCTGAATAAGCTTCCTCCGGCTCACCCGGCTGGCCCTTAAGAACGCAATTCACGTTTTTTTGCGAACCGACGATCAGGCCAATGCTCGCCGACATCGAACAGGTCAGCGTGCCGACCTGGATTTGTCTCGGCTGCGCGTCAGCCGGCCCTACAACCATCGCAAGCGCGGCGGCCGCAACGGCCGCCGCAGCGCAAGCAGTGCGAAACATATCTATTCTCCCTCCCCGGCCCATCGATGAGCCGGGGGGATTGTAGGCGAGAAAGACGGCGGCGTCTCTTGCCCTTTCGCAGGATCGGCAAATGGTCGGAGCTACGCCGCGGCGCGCGACCGGGTTATTGCAAGTTCCCGCAGAAATGCTGGATGCGCGTGCAGGCCTCCTCCAGCGCGCTTGTGGCCGTGGCGTAGGAGATACGGAAGGCCGGACTCCACCCGAACGGCGCGCCCTGCACTACCGCAACGCCCTCGGCTTCCAATAGCTCGGTGACAAAGTCCTCGTCCGTCGCCAGCGTCTTGCCGGTGGGCGCGGTCTTGCCCATCGTCCCCGCGCAGGACGGATAGACGTAGAACGCGCCCTCCGGTTTCGGGCACTGAATACCGCTGGCCTGGTTGAGCATGGAGACGCAAAGGTCGCGGCGTTCCTTGAAGATCTTGTTGTGTTTGGGGATGAAGTCCTGCGGACCGTCGAGCGCTTCGACCGCCGCCCACTGCGCAACCGCAGTCGGATTTGAAGTCGACTGCGACTGGATCATCGCCATGGCCTTGATCAGCGGCTCCGGACCGCCGGCATAGCCGATGCGCCAGCCGGTCATGCAATAGGCCTTGGACACGCCGTTCACCGTCAACGTGCGCTCATAAAGCCGCGGCTCGAGCTGCGCCGGCGAGAAGAACTGGAAATCGTCGTAGACAAGGTGCTCGTACATGTCGTCGGCCATGACATGAACGTGGGGATGCCGGAGGAGCACGTCGGTCACCGCCTTGAGCTCGGCCCGCGTATAGGCGGCGCCGGTCGGGTTCGACGGCGAGTTGAAGATGATCCACTTGGTCTTCGGCGTGATCGCCCGCTCCAGCGCTTCGGGCTTCAACTTGAAGCCCGATTCCATCGTGGTCGCGACCGCGACCGGCTCGCCACCCGCGAGCAGCACCATGTCGGGATAGCTCACCCAATAAGGTGCGGGGATGATCACCTCGTCGCCCGCATTGATGGTCGCGACCAGCGCGTTATAGAGCACCTGCTTTCCGCCGGTGCCGACGATGATCTGCGACGGCTTGTAGGTCAGCTCATTCTCGCGCTTGAACTTGCGCGCGATCGCCGCCTTGAGCTCCGGAATGCCGTCGACGGCGGTGTATTTCGACGCTTTGCCGTCGCGGATGGCCTTGATGGCCGCCTCTTTGATGTTCTCCGGCGTATCGAAATCCGGTTCCCCGGCGCCCAGCCCGATGACGTTGCGGCCCGCCGCTTTGAGCGCGCGCGCCTTGTCCGACACCGCGATGGTGGCCGACGGCTTGATGCGCGCAATCCGCTCCGCGAGAAAGGCCATTGCCAACCTCTAAAGTACCCGTATCGAGGCGCGTGCTTGGTAAAGCGCCGTGCGGGCACAGGCAAGAGCGCACACCGCATGGCCGGGTCAATTCTCCGTCAAGCCTGAGGGTGTTGGCGATGCTCGCGGGCAGTTTTCATTCTGCTGTTGCGGCGCAGCACGATCGAATTCACCTCGCCGATAGTCTTTCCGGGCGCGTTCCTTCTAAAATAGCGCGGGACCCAGGCGGCACATCGCGCGGTCACGCCATCGCCGCGTTCAAGGAGTACAGGCGCAAGGATGATCCCGGCCCACGGGAGTTCGGAGCGGTCATGTTCACGCTCTATTCGATGCAGCGTTCGGGAAACAGCTACAAGGCGCGGCTCGCTTTGGCGCAGCTCGGCATTCCCTATCGGCTGATCGAGATCGATATCATCAAGGGCGAGAGCCACACGCCGGAGTTCCTGAAGAAGAATCCGAACGGCCAGGTGCCGCTCTTGGAAGTAGCGCCCGGCCGATTCCTTGCCGAATCCAACGCCATCCTCTGGTACATCGCCGGCGGCACGCCGCTCGCGCCCGAGGACCGCATCGAACGTGCGGAAGCGTTGCAGTGGATGTTCTTCGAACAGCACAGCCTGGAGCCCAACCTGGGCGCCGCCTATTTCTGGCTCACACTCGTCAAGGGCGGCCGCGAGCTGCAGCGCCACGCCTTCGAAGACTGGATGGAGGAGGGTTATCGCGCGCTCGGCGTGATGGAAAAGCATATCGCGCGGCACAACTTCTTCGCCGCCGACCGCTACACCATCGCCGACATCGCGCTGTACGCCTACACGCACATCGCCCATCTATGCGACTACGACCTCGCCGGGTTTCCGGCGCTGCGTGCTTGGCTCGCACGCGTCGCCGCCGAGCCCGGCCACGTGACAATGGAATCCCAGGCGCCGACCGCGGCCATTTCACGGGCGGCCGCCCAATAGAAGCAGTCATCGCCCAGCATCGTCGTTAACGGTCTGTTAACCAACTTCCATCAAATCGCCTTTGTTCTTCAATGCCTCCGCCCAAATCCGGCCGAACCGGCGCCGGTATCGGCGGCGATGGTGCGACGAGCGAACTGATTCGCCAAGGATGGTGACGACCATGGCAGAGCTGACCGGCAATCCCGGTTTCGCGCCGCCGCGAGCCGAGCAGACTCTGTCGAAGCGACACGTGGCCGGGCTCGAGCTGATCGCGACCGTTGCGCTCACGGTGTCGCTCGTCGTTGCCGCGACCGCCGTGTCGATTGGCGACAGGTCGCTGGCCCGCGGCGATGTCATCGGGCCTCCGTCGCTGCATGGACCGCAGGCGCGGGACTAAGCCCAACCCACCTATCACGATCAATAGGCGACGCCGGGTTCACAAACCGATAGGATCGGGCTGAACTAAGACCGCCGTTGTGCATTCTTAAGGATTGCGCGACCGGATCCGTGGGCCGCAAATCCGATGAACGAGCAGTCGTTATCGCCGCCAGCCGGAGCTCCGGCGCGAGACAGTGGCGTGACCAACCGGCTGTTGCTGTTTTTCGCGCTGGTCTATGTCGTCGAGGGCGTTGGACAGGTCGGCGGCCTGATCGCACAGCCGCTCAGCTTTTATTTGAAGCAGGTCCACGGCTGGACGCCGCTGCAAGTCACCGCATATCTCGCCATCTTCAATTTTCCCTGGATCATCAAGCCGGTCTACGGGGCGTTTTCCGATTTCCTGCCGCTGTTCGGCTATCGCCGGAAGACCTACCTTGTTGCGGCTAATCTTGTCGCGGCCGGCGCCTTTCTCTGGGTCACCCAGCTCACCGTGCCGAGCCAGCTAGTGTGGGCGCTGCAACTCACGGCCTACGCCATGGCGATATCGAGCACAGTTTGCGGCGCCGTGCTGGTGGAGAACGGCCAGCGGCTCGGAGAAAGCGGCAGATTCGTCAACCAACAATGGCTGTGGTTCAACGTCGCGGCGATGACCGCCGCCATCTTGGGCGGCCAACTCGTCCAGCGGCTGTCGCCGACTTCGGCGCTTCACGCCGCGGCTGCCGTCGTTGCCCTGGCGCCCTTGGCGGTCCTGTTCGGGACGATCTTTCTGGTCCCGGAAAAGAAAACGCGCATCGATCTGCCGGCCTTGCGTGCAAGTTTCCAGGGCCTTGCGGCCGCGTTGAGAACACGCGAGCTCTGGATCGTCGGAGTTTTCCTGTTTCTCTATTACTTCAGCCCAGGCTTGAGCACGCCGCTCTATTACACCATGACCGACAGCTTGAAATTCTCGCAAAGCTATATCGGCATCTTGGGATCGATCGCGGCGGCTGGCTGGGTGGTCGGCGCGCTCCTCTATCGACGGCTGTTCGGCAATCTGTCTTCCAAGCGGCTGCTTAATCTGAGCATCGCGCTCGGCACGGTGGCGACGGCGGCGTACCTGCTGTTGTCCAACGAGCTTTCAGCGGCCGTTCTCAGCCTGTGCAGCGGATTTTCCGCAATGCTGGCGACCGTGGCGACGGTTACGCTTGCCGCCGATTATTGTCCGCAGCGATCGGAGGGATTCAGCTTCGCGGTGATGATGTCGATCATCAATCTTGCCAACGCTAGCGCCGACATTATCGGATCGTTCATGTTCGAGCATTTTTTCGATAACAGGCTCGCGCCGCTCATCATCGTATCGGCGGCGTTCACGGCCTTTGCATTCGTGCTCGTGCCGCTGTTGCGGCTTGGCGACAAACGGCAAGGGCAATGGGTCGGTGTCGTGCCGGCCGGCGGGCCCGAGCCCGGCCACATCGTCCGCGGCGTCGTCAACGAGTGAGGCGGCGGCGGGATCACGGCGTGATCGGCGCGAGGTCGCTCTCGGCGTCACCCCGGGTGATGTAAGGATTGATCGAAATCAAAGCTCAGCTCACCGCCATCGCGCATACTTAGCATACTTGCGGCAATGGCGTGAACATGTGCTTGTCGCGAGTGGCGGCGCGGATGGGGGGCACCCGCGCCGCCTTTTATGTCTTGTTATGTCTTGCGTTATGTCTTGCGGACGCCGAACCGCGCACCTTTCCGTGCATTGCAGGTCAACATCTTATCGTGGCAATGGCGAAGACCTCGCGCTCTAGATGCTGCGACCGCATTCGCGAGCAATCTGCCTGACCCAACGGCCGCGCCCGCTTGCGCTCCAGTGAAAAGTTGTGGCGGCGGCCCGGAACTTGCATGAATATGAGGCAAATAGGCCGCAACGCGTCACAGCATGTCGATCCTGGTCGGGCTCCATCACGCCACGCGCTACGATTATGACCGGCCGATCAGCCTCGGACCGCAGGTGGTGCGGTTGCGGCCGGGACCGCACTGCCGCACCCGCATTCCGAGCTATTCGCTCACGGTGCAGCCGGCCCATCACTTCGTGAACTGGCAGCAGGACCCGCACGGCAATTGGCTCGCGCGTTTCGTCTTCCCGGAGAAGACAAAGGAATTTTCCGTCACCGTCGATCTGCTTGCCGATATGGAGGTGATCAATCCGTTCGACTTCTTCGTCGAGCCGTATGCGGAGACCTGGCCGTTCGCGTTTCCGCCCGAACTGCACGAGGACCTTGCCGCTTTTATCGAACCGGAGCCCGCCGGCCCGCTGCTGAAAGACCTGGTGCAGTCCATCTCGCGCGAACCGCGTAACACCGTCAATTTTCTGGTCGATCTCAATCAGCGCCTGCAACGCATGATCCGCTATCTCATTCGCATCGAGCCGGGCGTACAGACACCCGAAGAGACGCTGGCGTCCGCTGCAGGCTCCTGCCGCGATACCGCATGGCTGCTGGTGCAGCTGCTGCGGCACATCGGCCTGCCCGCCCGCTTCGTCTCCGGCTATCTCATCCAGCTCAAGCCGGACATAAAACCGCTCGAAGGCGCTGCCGGCACCGATCACGACTTCACCGACCTGCACGCCTGGACCGAGGTCTATCTGCCGGGCGCGGGCTGGATCGGGTTCGACCCGACGTCGGGATTGTTGTGCGGCGAAGGCCACCTGCCGGTTGCCGCGACGCCGCACTTTCGCTCCGCCGCGCCGATCAGCGGCCTCGTCGAGCCGAGCGAGACTCGCTTCTCCTTCGAGATGAACGTCAAGCGGATCGCCGAGCGGCCGCGGGTAACCGCGCCGTTTTCCGAAGCCGCCTGGACCGGGCTGAATGCGCTTGGCGAGCAGGTCGACGCCGATCTTGTCGCGCACGACGTGCGCCTGACCATGGGCGGCGAGCCGACCTTCGTATCGGTCGACGATTATCAGTCGGCGGAATGGAACACCGCCGCGCTCGGCCCGATGAAGCGCCTGCGCGCCGACGATCTGATACGGCGGCTGCGCGACCGTTTCGCGCGGGGCGGGCTCATGCATTACGGCCAGGGCAAGTGGTATCCCGGCGAGCCGCTGCCTCGGTGGGCGTTCTCGCTCTACTGGCGCCGCGACGGCGTTCCGATCTGGCGCGACGACAGCCTGATCGCGCGGGAAGCTGCCGCGCAAAAGCCGTCGCCCGATGCCGCGCGGCGACTGGCCGAAGGCATTGCCGCATGCCTGGGAATCATGGCGGATTACGTGCAGCCCGCTTATGAGGACCCGACCGATCGCATGCTCAAGCAAGGTCTGATCCCGGAGGACGTCGATCCAAGCGTTGCCAAGATCGACGATCCCGATAAGCGCGCGCGCATCCTGAGCGCGTTCGATCATCAACTCGGCCAGCCGGCGGGCTTCGTGCTGCCGCTGCGCCGCTGGACGCCGGCGAAGCCATGGCTGAGCGAGTTGTGGCAAACGCCCAGCGGCCGGCTGTTCCTGACACCGGGAGATTCACCGCTCGGCTTCCGGCTGCCGCTGCAGTCCTTGCCCGCGATCGATCCCGCCGACCATCCAAACCTCACGCCGGCCGACCCGTTCGCCGAACGCCGGCCGTTACCCGACGCCAGCGTCAGCCATCCGCGCCGAGCCAAGGCGACTTCGACAAGTGAGGAGATATCGCCGGCGCTCGCGCCTGAGACGTTGGTGATACAGCGTGCCAGCGCCACCGCCGAACCCGATCGCTCAGGGGTGCCGGTGCGTACGGCGCTGACAGTCGAAGTGCGGGACGGACGCTTGTGCGTCTTCATGCCGCCGGCCGAAACGCTCGCCGGCTATCTCGATCTGATCGCCGCGGTCGAGAGCACCGTCGCCGAGCTCGGCGTGCCGGTGCACATCGAAGGTTATGAGCCGCCCTTCGACCCGCGGCTCAATGTGATCAAGGTGACGCCTGATCCCGGCGTCATCGAGGTCAATATCCATCCGGCATCGTCCTGGCAGGAAGCTGTCGCCATCACCAGCGGGCTCTACCAGGAGGCGCACCTATCACGGCTCGGCACCGACAAATTCATGATCGACGGCCGCCACAGCGGCACCGGCGGCGGCAACCATGTCGTTCTCGGCGGCCGCGAAGCCGCCGACAGCCCGTTCCTGCGCCGGCCTGATCTGCTCAAAAGCCTGGTGCTCTACTGGCAACGCCGCCCGTCGCTGTCTTATTTCTTTTCCGGATTGTTTATCGGACCGACCAGCCAGGCGCCGCGCATCGATGAAGCGCGCCAGGACATCCTCTATGAACTCGAAATTGCGCTCGGCAAGGTACCGGCGCCAGACGAGCCCTCGCCGCCGTGGCTGGTCGACCGCCTGTTCCGCAACATCCTGGTCGACGTGACCGGCAACACCCACCGCACCGAAATCTGCATCGATAAATTGTTTTCGCCGGACGGACCGACCGGCCGGCTCGGTCTCGTCGAGTTTCGCTCATTCGAAATGCCGCCGGACGCCCGCATGAGTCTCGCCCAGCAATTGCTGCTGCGCGCGCTCGTTGCCCGGTTCTGGCGCGCGCCGCTCGACGGCCAGCCGGTGCGCTGGGGAACGGCCTTGCACGACCGTTTTATGCTGGAACATTTCGTCTGGGAGGATTTCCTTGCGGTCTTGGATGACCTCGAGCGCGCCGGCTACGCCTTCGACCCGGCCTGGTTCGAAGCGCAGCGGCAATTCCGCTTCCCGGTCTGTGGCAGCGTGCAGCACGGCGGCGTGCGGCTCGATCTGCGCCAAGCGATTGAGCCCTGGTACGTATTAGGCGAAGAAGGCGTACCGGGCGGCACTGTGCGGCTCGTCGACTCTTCGGTCGAGCGGCTGCAGGTCAAGGTCGAGGGTTTGAGCGAAGGCCATCACGTCGTGACCTGCAACGGCGCCCGCGTGCCGCTGACCCCGACCGGCCGCGCCGGCGAATTTGTCGCCGGGGTGCGCTTCAAGGCCTGGAATCTGCCCGCAGGCCTGCACCCGACCATCGGCGCCCATGCGCCGCTGACTTTCGATATCGTCGACACCTGGAACCAGCGCTCGCTCGGCGGTTGCGTCTATCACGTGGCGCATCCCGGCGGACGCAATTACGAGACCTTTCCGGTCAACTCCTACGAGGCCGAGGCACGCCGTCGCGCGCGTTTCCGGGATCACGGCCATACCGGCGGGCTGATCGACATTCCGCCGCTCGACGTCTCGCCGGAATATCCCACCACCCTCGATCTGCGACGCTTGATGTAAAATATCCCCATGGCAACGCAGCTCGACACAAACGTCGAAAAAGAGACCGTCGGCCTGGAACAGTTCGTTGCGAGTTACCGGCCGCTGTACGGCATCTTCGACGAGATGATGGATGGCGATGGCCAGGTGCGCGCGCACTGGCAGCCGTTCTTGGCGATGCTGGCGGCGCTCGGCGCCGACGAGATCAATCGCCGCTTCGCCGCCGCCGACCGCTATCTGCGCGGCTCCGGCGTTTTCTATCGCGTCTACGAAGATGCAGCCGGCATCGAGCGGCCATGGCCGCTCAGCCATGTGCCGCTGATCATCGAGCCTTCCGAATGGACGCTTTTGGAGGCCGGGCTGATCCAGCGCGCCGAGCTTCTGGAAGCCGTCCTCGCCGATGCTTACGGCCCGGCGTGGTTCAATCGCGACGGCCGCCTGCCTGCCGCATTGCTCGCCGGCAATCCGGAATTCTTACGTCCGCTGGTCGGTGTCGCCCCTCCCGGCGGCGCGCATCTGCGCTTTTATGCCGTCGATATCGGGCGCGGCGCCGACGGACGCTGGTGGGTGCTCGGCGACCGCGCCCAGGCGCCCTCCGGCGCTGGTTACGCGATCGAGAACCGGCTGGCGCTGTCGCGCGCCATCCCGGAAATCTATCGCACCACGCGCGTCGAACGCGTCGCCCCGTTCTTTCAAGCCTTCCAGGCCGAGCTCGCCGCCCTCACCCGCCAGGACGACGCGCACGTCTGCCTGTTGACGCCGGGACCGTTGAGCGAAACCTATTTCGAACACGCTTATCTCGCGCGTTATCTCGGGCTCCTTCTGGTCGAAGGCGAAGACCTGAGCGTGCGCGACGACGGCGTCTTCGTCCGCACCGTTTCCGGCTTGCAGCGCACCGAGGTGCTGCTGCGGCGGATCGACGCCGACTTTGCCGATCCGCTCGAGCTCAATGCCGCCTCCCGCCTCGGCGCGGCGGGGCTGCTGCAAGCCGTGCGCGACGGCAAGATCGTCATCATCAATGCGCTCGGCGCCGGGCTCGTCGAGGCGCGCGCGATGCTGGCGTTCCTGCCGGCGCTGGCGCCGATCGTGCTCGGCGCCGATCTGGCGATACCGAACGTCGCGACCTGGTGGCTCGGCCGCGGCGATATGCGCGAAGAGATGCTCGAAAAACTCGATCACATGGTCGTTGCCTCGGCCTTCGAACCGCCGACCGACGCGCGCAGCGCCAGCGAGATGCTGGGAGCCAAGCTCGACGAACCGCAGCGTCGGGCGCTCGTACAATCGATCCGCGACCGCGGCGTCGACTACGTGATGCAGGAAGCGGTGACGCTCTCGAGCATGCCGGTGTGGCGGGACGGCCGTCTGCAGCCGCGGCCCTTCACCTTGCGGCTGTTCCTCGCCAAGGTCGGCGAGCGCTGGCAGGTCATGCCCGGCGGCTTCGTGCGCATCGCCGAGAACGCCGATGCGCGGGCGGTGAGCCTGCAGCACGGCGCCGCCACGGCCGATGCCTGGGTGCTGGCGCACGGTCCGGTCGCCGAGACGACGCTGCTGCCGACGCCGGAGCGAATTCAAGTCCAGCGCGCAACCGGCCTGCTGCCGAGTCGCGCCGCGGACAATCTGTTCTGGGTCGGGCGCTACGTCGAACGCGCGGAAGCGACACTGCGGCTTACTCGCGCCATGATCAACCGGGTTGCGGAGGCGGACGAAACGGCCGCGCCGGTCATTGCCGGCATCGGGGCGCTGCTCGAAAGTTGGAACGCACTGCCGAGCGACACCGGCGGCGCACCAGCCGCGTTTGCCGCGCGCGCGGTCCTTACGCGCGAAGATTTAGCCGGCTCGCTGCCGCATCTCGCCGGCGCCGCGCGATCCGCCGCCTCCGTCATCCGCGATCGCTTCTCGCCGGACGCCTGGCGCGCGATCAACGATCTCGCCACCATGATCGCCATGCCGCTCACGATCGGTCCGGTAGAGAGCGCGATGATCGAGCGCGTCGAGGCGGCGCTGCGAATCATTTCATCACTCTCCGGCCTGGCGCAGGAAAATATGACGCAGCTCGCGGGCTGGCGTTTTCTCGAACTCGGCCGCCGCATCGAGCGCGGCATCCTGACCGGCCGGCTGGTTCGCTGCTTTGCACCAACCGGCGCGCCCGACGGCGGCCTCGAATTGCTGCTCGAACTGGCCGACAGCCAGATCACCTATCGGCAGCGCTACCTGATGGTTGCCGCGCGCGCGCCGGTCATCGACCTGGTCATGCTCGATCCCAACAATCCGCGCTCCGTGGCGTTCCAGCTTGACCGCATCGAGACGCATCTTGCCGCCTTGCCGGGACGCAACGCCGCCGGGCGGCTCTCGCCGGTGCAGCAGATCGCCGCCGCGGTCGCAACGCGCTTGCGCACGGTCGACGCCGCCGCCATCGACGAGGCGCTGATCATCGAGTTCGAGCAGTCGCTCATGAAGCTCTCGGATGCGATCACCGCCGCCTATCTCACCACCAACGAACGCTCCGAATCGGCGTGGGAGGCGCTGGCGTGATCTACGATGTCCGGCAGACGACGACCTGCAGCTACGCCACGCCGGTTGCGCAGGCGCACCATGTCTTGCGCCTGATGCCGATTCCCCGCCCCGGCCAGCGCGTGCATGTCGCCGCCTTACAGATCGTGCCGGAACCGCGCCACCGACGCGAAGGCCAGGATTTTTTCGGCAACCGCCTGACTTGGGTCGAAATCGAAGAGCCGCACAAGAACATCACGGTCAAACTGGCGGCGCGCGTTGCCGTCGACGCGGCGGTCGAGGTGGATGCGCTGGCGACGCCGGCCTGGGAAGCCGTCCGCGACGAGGCGTTTGCCACGAGCGACATCGGGCCGCTGTCGCCCGCACATTTCCTGTTTCCAAGCCGCATGGTTTCGCTCGATCCGGAGATCCGCGACTATACGCGGGAGAGTTTTGCCGCCGGCCGGCCGCTGCTCGACGCCGCCATCGAGCTGATGAACCGTCTCAAATCCGATATCACCTACGAAATCGGCGCCACGACCGTCACCACAACGCCGCCGATGTCGTTTGCGCTGCGCCGCGGCGTTTGCCAGGACTTCGCGCACATCATGATTTCCGGACTGCGCGGCCTCGGGCTGCCGGCCGTCTATGTCAGCGGCTATCTGCGCACAATATCGCAGACCGATCCGACGCGATTGCAAGGCGCCGATGCCATGCATGCTTGGGTGCTGGTCTGGTGCGGACCGGAAGCCGGCTGGATCGGGCTCGATCCGACCAATGCGGTCATTGTCTCCGACCAGCACGTGGTGCTCGCGATCGGCCGCGACTATACCGATGTCGCGCCGATGGACGGCGTCATCGTCGGCTCGGGTGGCCAACGTATTGATGTTGCAGTGAATGTGACCCCCGCCGAGTAATGTCCGCCTGGCTGGTCGGCCTTTGGGGTAACGCCGGGGTAACAGCAGGGCCGATTTTCGGAGCGGTCGGAAACCATGACCCTCGATTGGGAGCGACGCGGCACACTCAGCGGCACGAGCGAACGTGTGAAGATAGCCCAAGGTTTGCGCATTGATCACCGCAATGACCCCTGATGGATGCCATTTTGCGCGAAACCCCCTTGTTGCCGAAGTACCCGGTAGCTCCTCGCCACGGCGCGGTCCTTAAGCACCGCCCTCATGATCGGGGCGACGGTTCGGAGCGTGCGCAGTGCTCGCGCTCGTATGCGCTTGGCTCGCGATCGGACGATTGGCGAATCATGCCGTTCACGCCGCCCTGCCCTGGCTTGCCTTCGAGCGCCTATGCAGCCGGGCCGGGAGGTAGTGCAAAACCTTGCCAAGGTTGGGGTCGTGGGTTCGAATCCCACGCCCGCCCCGTTCGGATTGACCTTCGCCATTCCGGTTCTTGTCCCCCTTGGCCCCGGGGGCTTCGCTAATCTGAATGACAATGAGAATCATCTCAGGGCGACCGGCCGACCGCCCGACCGCCAGCCTTGGCGTAGGTCTGGCTCATTTCCCCAGCGTTTCCCGTGGCGGATAAATTATTGGAAAGGAATTGGAGACGGTTTGTTAGGACTGCTTACCGCGTCGTTCAGACCGGTTACCGCAGGTATACGAGGACGGACGCGGGGCAATGCCGCGGGCGAGCTCGGCGATGTCGTGGGCGATCACGGAACGCTGCGCATGGAACCTCTCCGGGTCGGAGGAGAGCGGCGAGGACATCTGGCGCACGCGCGAAGCCAGCACGTCGAGCGCTATGGCGAAGTCCTCGATATTCATGGGTGATTGTCCGGGGTGGGCGCGGTGACCTACGCCGAATTCCCGTCGGGTTTTGCCTGAGCGACGCTGTGAGGGCGGGGCGTACCCCCCTCCGGCCCTTAAGTAGGTTCCCGGAATTGCCGTGCTTGCCTTGCGCTGTCTTTTTTGCGGCATGGGACCCGACGTGGCTCAACCTCGGCCCCCCGACTGCACCTGCGACGGCGAAGGGTTGACCCTTGTCAGCCGCGTGCCGTGCGTTGGTGGCATGCCTGAGCTGTGCACCTACCGCTGCGAGGCGTGCGGACACGTCGAGACGCTTGAAGCCCAGCCGAACGAGCCAGCAATGGTAAGCCGGGCCTTCTCATTTACGTACCGGCCATGACCAAAACCAAGGCCGTCGTCATCCCGGTCACGCCCTTCCAACAGAACTGCACGCTGCTGTGGTGCGACGGTCCTAAGCCCGGTCGGCCCGGCCGCCGCGCCGACAAAAGTTTGCCATTTTGCTGATCGGGGATAGCCTGCGCGGGTTAAAGCGGCACTCCTCTTGGCCTGGGTGCGAGAGTTCATCGGCGGGAGTTCATGGGTCCGACGTTTCCCCTTATAGTCGGCATCAGTGGGGCTTCCGGCGCCATTTACGGGGTCCGGCTGTTGGAAACCCTTCACGCCAACAAAATTCCGGCGCACCTCATTGTCACCAAATCAGCGGCGCTGACGCTGAAGGAGGAAGTTGACCGCTCGATCGACCAAGTGCGGCGCTCGCGGAGAGGACCTATCAAAACACGGACATCGGGGCGGTGATTTCATCAGGATCGTTCAGGACCCGAGGCATGGTCATCGTTCCGTGCTCGATCCGCACGCTTTCCGACGTTGCGTACGGCATCACCGACAGTTTGCTGAGCCGCGCCGCCGATGTCACTTTGAAGGAACGCCGCCGTCTTGTCCTGGTTGTCCGCGAGGCGCCTCTGCACGCGGGCCACCTGCGAAGCATGCTTGCCGCCACCGAGAACGGCGCCATCATCGTGCCGCCGGTACCGGCCTTCTATCATCGGCCGAAGACCATCGACGACATCGTCAATCAGACCGTGGGGCGCTGCCTCGACCTGTTCGACATCGACGTCGGATTGGTCAAACGGTGGCGGGCCGAAGACGGCTCGTAGGTCCCACCATGAGCGAGGAAGGGTCGAGTCTTTGGGCGTTCTCGCTGTCGGTGTACGCTAACGCTGCCGTCCAGGCGGAGTGCCTCGATCTGCAGGACCGCCATGGCAATGATGTCAATCTGCTGTTGTTCTGTGCCCATGTCGGCGCCGTTCACTGCGCAGTCTTGTCGGATACCGAAATACGGCAGGCGGCCAGCATCGTGGGAGAGTGGCAAAACAGCATCGTGAAGAGGCTTCGCGAGGCCCGACGCGCCCTCAAGCCGTTTGCCACGGTTTTATCGCCGATCCTCTCGTCGGCCGCAACATTGCGCACAGGCGTCAAGGCGATAGAGCTTAAAGCGGAGCGGATTGAGCAAATGATGTTGGAGGCGTGGGCTACCGTGCGCATCGATACCTGGCCGCGGGCTCAACCGGCCGGGGCGGTCGCGGCCAACATCCACGCTTTGTTTGCAATGTGTGGCGGATCGGCTCAGCGAGCAGAGCTGCCCGATCAACTCGTTGCGGCCGCCCTAGCCGTGGCATGCTAAGCGGGCGTAAGTCAGGATTGGGTTTGGGTTTTCCTATTGCGCATTTCGCCCAGACCGCGTTCGATCTGGAGGAGCTCCTCGTCTAGCGTATGCTCGCACGTCACCTTCTGGTGCGAGCGAAAGGGAAAACATGGCGGATCAGGTCTTCGCAGGAACCGTCGTGCTGCCCGATCGGATGATCGATAATGGGCATGTTCTGGTCGCTGACGGCTTGGTGCAAGCAGTGGGACCCGGTCCAGTGCCGGCCGGAGAAAGGCATGGCGGCACTGGATTTTTCGTTTTTCCTGGTGCCATTGACGCGCAGGTGCACAGCCGCAGTCAGAAAGGTCAGGAAGATTTCATTTGGTCAACGCGCAGCGCCGCTGCCGGCGGCGTTACCACCATCGTCGACATGCCCTATGACGACGGCTGTTTGATCGCCAACGCAGAGCGCTTCCGTATCAAGGCTAAGGAAGCGGGCGCACAGGCGCGCGTTGACTTCGCGCTTTATGCAACTATCGACCCGCAGGAAGGCGCGTCGCGCATCGGCGAACTTGTCGATGCGGGCGCCGCCGCGTTCAAGTTCTCCACCTTCGGCACCCACCCGCAGCGCTTCCCACGCATTCCACCACAAACGCTCTTCGCCTGCTTCGGCGAGATTGGGCCGCGCGGCCTGATCGCCGGCATTCACAACGAGAACGACGAAATGGTTCGCGCCTTCACCGCCAAGGTGGAAGCGAGCAACATCACCGATTACCGTGCGCACGGCCTCTCGCGCCCATCGATCACCGAGGCGTTGGCGACCGCGGAGGTATACGAGCTCGGCGCCGGTGCGGGATGCCCGGTGCACATCGTGCACTCCTCAATCGGGCGCGGCTACGAGTTGGCCGCGGCTTATCGCGCGCAGGGGCATGCCGCTACCATCGAAGCCTGCATCCATTATCTGACGCTTGATGAGGAAGACGATGTGCGTCGGCTCGGCGGCAAGGCGAAGATCAACCCGCCGGTGCGGTCGCGGCGCGAGCGCGAGGCGCTGTGGCATCATCTCGATGCCGGCAATGTCACCGTCGTGTCGACTGACCATGTGAGCTGGTCGGAGGACCGTAAGACCGACCCGATCATGCTGAAGAACGCTTCCGGCGTGCCAGGACTAGAAGTGCTCTATGCGCTGCTGCTCAAGGGGCTCGACGAGCGCGGCTTGCCGCTCACCCATGCCGCGCGGCTTTTGGCGCACAATCCGGCAGAGCTGTTCCGCATTGGCCACGTGAAGGGCGCGCTCGCGATCGGCCGCGACGCCGATATCGTGCTGGCGAAGCGGGATCCATATCGTTACAGCGCGGCCGCGAGCGGCAATAATTTCGTGTCCTGGAGCCCCTATGACGGCATCGGACTGCCGTTTCGCGTGGCGGCGACGTTCCTGCGCGGCGCCTGCATCTATGCCGACGGGAGCGTGGCCGGGCAGCCAGGACAGGGCCGTTTCATCAAGCCGCCGCTACCGGCGCATTGAGGGGGGCGGATTTGGTCGCGACTAATCTGCCGCTCGATGCGAGCCGCCTATGGGCGGATGTGATGGCGCTTGCCGAAATTACCGATCCCGAGCGCCCCTATACCCGCCGCTCGTTTACGCCGCTTTTCCTCGAAGGCCGCGCCTTTCTCGCGAGGCGCTTCGCCGAGGCCGGGCTTGCTGTTCGCATCGATACGGCCGGCAATCTGATAGGTCGGCTCGACGGTGCCAACCCTCCGCTCGGCGTCATCGCGATCGGTTCGCACAGCGATACTGTGCCGAGCGGCGGTCGCTTCGACGGCATCGCCGGCGTTGCCGCCGCACTCGAAGTCGTGCGCGCGCTGCGCGAAAAGCGCGAGCGGCTATGTCACCCCATCGAGGTCGTCGATTTTCTCGCCGAGGAGCCGAGCGAATATGGCCTGTCCTGCATCGGCAGCCGCGGTATGGCCGGAGCTCTCGATGCGGCGATGCTCAACCTGACCGATCCCAGCGGCAAAACCTTGCGCGATGCGCTGCGCGATATCGGCGGTGATCCGGATCGCCTGCCCGAGGCGCAGCGTTCGGACGTGACCGCCTTCCTCGAACTGCACATCGAACAGGGCATCGTATTGGAATCCCAATCGCTCGATATCGGCATCGTCACCGCCATCGTCGGCATCCGGCGCATCGAGATCGTGTTTGAGGGCGCCGCCGACCACGCCGGCACCACGCCTATGCCTTTGCGCCAGGACGCGCTGGTTGCTGCGGCCAAGACTGTTGCTTCCGTGCGCCGCATAGCCGTGCAATTGGCGGGTGAAGGCAAAGGCTATTTCGTCGCCACCGTCGGCATCCTCACCGTCGAGCCAGGCGCCGCCAATGTCGTCCCCGGCCGCTGCCGGTTGGTGATCGACGCGCGCACCACCGATCCGGCGTTGACAGCGCGTTTCGTCGACGCGGTCGAACGCGAGAGCGCGGCGCACGCTGCAATGGCGCGCGTGAAGCGGGCGCCGCTCGCTACGCTGTCCGAAGGCAAGCCGGTCGGCTGCGATCCCACAGTACGCGCCGCGCTTCGGCAAGCCGCCCAGGCGCTCAGCTTAAGCGAAACCGATCTCGCCAGCGGCGCTGGGCACGATGCGGCCTTCATGAGCCGCATCTGCAAATCGGGAATGATCTTCGTGCCCTGCCGCGGCGGAAAAAGCCACGTGCCGGAGGAATGGTCGGATCGCGAGCAGATCGCTGCCGGCGCGGCCGTTGTGTTGCAAGCGGTCAAGGCGCTCGATCGAACGCTTCAATCAAGAGTGAAGGGGTAAGTTCATGGGGCGTATCCTCGGGATGCAGGACGTCGAAGCCGCGATTCGCGGCGGCTCGGTGTTCGCCGCCGGCGGCGGCGGCTGGGCGGATCACGGCCGCATGCTCGGCACCACCGCCGTCAGCATCGGCCAGCCTGAGCTGGTGTCCATGGATGAGGTACCCGACGACGCCTTTATCGCCACCGCCGCCGCCATCGGCGCGCCGGCCGGTACCACCGAATGGCAGATGCTGGGTGTCGACTATGTCAAAGCAGTGGAAATGCTACAGGAGGCACTGGGGGCGCCGCTCTACGGGCTAATGATCGGACAGAACGGCATGTCGAGCACCATGAATGCCTGGCTGCCCGGGGCGCTGCTCGGCACGAAGGTGATCGACGCCGTCGGCGATATTCGCGCTCATCCGACCGGCGACATGGGGTCGATCGGCATGGCGGCGAGCCCGGAGCCAACCATCCAGGTCGCGGTGGGCGGCCATCGCGGCAGTCATTCCTATATCGAACTGGTGGTACGCGGGGCCACCGCCAAGGTTTCACCGATCCTGCGCAAGGCCGCCGACATGTCCGGCGGCTTCATCGCCAGTTGCCGCAACCCGGCGCGCGCGTCCTATGTGAAGAAGAACGCGGCGCTCGGCGGCATTTCCCGCGCTCTCGAACTCGGCCACGCCATCATGACGGCGGAGCGTCAGGGCGGCGGTGCCGTGATCGACGCGATCTGCGCGACCACGTCCGGCACGATCCTGGGCGAGGGGACGGTTACTCGCAAGGCCGTCGGCTACGCCGAAGGCGCCTTCGACATCGGCACCATCACCATCCACACGGACAAGCGCGATCTCGTGTTGCATGTGATGAACGAGTACATGGCGGTCGAGGACGGCAAGGGCGCGCGGCTTGCCACGTTCCCGGACGTGATCACGACCCTGGATGCGGACGGCAAGCCGGTCAGTGTCGGCCATCTGCGCGAGGGCATGTCGCTGTCTGTCTTCCATATCGGGAAGGCACATCTGCCGTTAAGCTCCTCGGTGAAAGATCCGAGCGTCTATCCGGTGTGTGAAGCCGCGCTCGGCATTCCGATCGCGCGATACGCATTGGCGTGATGCCACGATGGACCGGCGCTTCACCGTCACTTCCGGCTCCAATCTGCGCTGCCGCGGCTGGCGGCAGGAGGGACTGTTGCGGCTGCTCGAGAACGTGCTCGCGGTCGGCGAGGACCCGGCCAACCTCGTGGTCTATGCCGCGCTCGGCAAAGCCGCGCGCGACTGGCCCTCGCACGACAAGATCGTCGAGACGCTCAAGACTATGACCGACGGCGAGACCCTGATCGTGCAGTCTGGAAAGCCGATCGGCCTGATCAAGACGCACGACAAGGCGCCGGTCATCATCATGGCCAGCTGCAACATGGTCGGCCAATGGGCGAAGGCCGAGAACTTCTACGAATGGCAGAAGCAGAACCTGATCTGCTGGGGCGGGCTGACGGCCGGCGACTGGCAATATATCGGCTCGCAAGGCGTGATCCAGGGCACCTACGAGATCTTCATGCGCATCGCCGAGCGCCATTTCGGCAACAGCTTGAAGGGTCGTTTCATCCTGACCGCGGGGCTCGGCGGCATGGGCGGTGCCCAACCCTTGGCCGGGCGCATGGCTGGTGCGGTCATCCTCTGCGTGGAGATCGACGAGGAGCGCATCACCAAGCGCCTGGCCAACGGTTTCCTCGATGCCCGCGCCGGCGATCTTGATGCGGCGATGGAGATGGTCGAGGCCGCGCGTCGCGAAGGCCGCGCCGCTTCAATCGGGCTTCCCGGTAATGCGGCGGATATCTGTGAAGCGCTGCTCGCGCGCGGCACCATCCCTGACGTCGTTACCGACCAGACCTCGGCGCATGATCTCGTTTACGGCTATGTGCCGTCCGGCCGCAGCCTTGCCGATGTGCGCCACATGCGCCAGGACGATCCCAAGAAGCTAATGAATGAAAGCCGCGCCACCATCGTGCGCCATGTGCGCGCGATGCTCGGCTTCAAGCGTGCCGGCGCTGTCGTCTTCGACAATGGCAACCTGATCCGGACCCAGGCGCGGGACGGCGGCCTGGCGGATGCCTTCGACATCCAGATATTCACCGAGGCCTATTTGCGTCCGCTGTTTGCGCGCGCCATCGGCCCGTTCCGCTGGATCTCGCTTGTCAATGACCGCGAGGACATCCGCAAGATCGACGACCATTTACTTCAGGCGTTTCCCGATAATCACATCCTCACCAACTGGATCGCGTTGGCGCGCACGCATGTGCCCTTTGAAGGTTTGCCCGCGCGCATCGCCTGGCTCGGACATGGCGAGCGAACGGCGCTGGCGCGCGCGGTCAATCGCATGGTGCGCGCTGGTATGCTATCGGGTCCGATTGCCTTTACGCGTGACCATCTCGATGCCGGTGCCATGACGCACCCCAATATCATGACCGAGCATATGCGCGACGGCTCCGACGCGATCGCCGACTGGCCGTTGCTCGACGCCATGGCGATGTGCTCCTCGCAGGCCGACCTGGTGGCGATTCATTCCGGCGGCGGCGGCTATTCCGGCTACATGACGAGCGCCGGCGTCACCGTGATTGCCGACGGCAGCAGCGAAGCCGATGCTCGGCTCGACTTGGCGCTCACCAACGACACCAGCCTGGGCGTCATGCGCTATGCCGACGCCGGTTATGCCGAGGCACTCGACGAGGTCGTAAAGAAGGGCCTGCGGCACTTCCGGCTTTCTTGATCAGGGCCGCGGTGCCATCCATTAGACGTCGGTTGTATCGGACAGCCGGTCGCGCAACGTCTTGACCAAATCACGCTCGGGCTCGCTCAAGGTTCGTTCGCCGGAATGGATGACGAATAGCCGGCGCGTGATCGTTGGATCGACGATCGGATGGGCAACGAGCTCGCCTTCCGACAATTCGCGGTGCACCGCTGAAGGCGGTAGCACGGTGCAAACCGGGGCGCGCGACAGCAAGGCGGCGACCATGGTCAAGGCGTCGACCTCCATATACGGCTGAATGCGCAGGCCGCGTTCCTCGGCAGCCGCGTCGACCAATTGGCGCAAGCCAAATCGGTTGCTCGTTAGCGCCAGCGGCAACCGTGCCAGATCGGCGAATTTGACCGGGCCTGGCGGCAGCATTTTGTGACGGGCATGCGCGATCGCGGCGAGGCCTTCTGATGATCCTAGCGGCAGACGCGGCATGTGCGGCAAGCCGGTCTCGACAATTGCTACCCCGACCAGGCCGCGCATGACCCAGTCCTGTAACGTGCCGTTCGGCGCCTCTTGCACGACCAGTCTCAGCGTCGGATGTCGTGTCTGCACCCCGAGCACTGCTTCGGTGACGCGGTTGACCAAGTGACCGTGTTGGCTCACCGATGGCAGGATTCCCATGGCGATACGCCGGCTCGGCGGCGCTGTGGCGGCCGCGTCGCCGGCGGAAATGCGGCGGAAGCCGGCCTCGATCATTCTTGACACGTCGGCGAAGCGATCTCCGTTCGCAGTCGGAATGACGCCGTCGCCGCGGCGCTCGAACAGTTTGGTTGACAGCGTCCGCTCAAGCTTGTGCAACTGTTCGCTCAGCGAGGGCTGCGTTACTTTGGCTGCCTGCGCGGCAGCCGAGACACGGCGCAGCCGATGCACCATGTTGAAATAATGGATCTGGCGCAACGAGATCGCTGGGCGCCGCGCGTTCGCCGGCGTGTTCGTTGCAAGCGCGCGCTTCAAGTGGCGCACAAACCGCGCGGTGACGGCATTCGGTGCGGGCACGCGCGCCACAATATTCATCGTTAGTGGGGCAACGGGTGCGACGGCCTTCACCCGCAGGAAGCCGAGCCGGCCTGAGATTAGGCTCTCCGGCACGAACAGCGCGGCATCGGGATAATCGTCGATCAAACGCGGAAGCTCGCCCGGGTGCTCGTTGACGAAACGCACGCTGCTGATCTTGTTATGGGTAAGATAACGGTCGGCCTGTTCGATCAGCGGAGGCGCCAGCGCCGGCACAACCAGGCGCCCGGCGGCGAGATCGACGGCACTTGGCGGCCTCACAGTGCCGGCTGGCAGGCGGCAAGCGAAGACCCAACGGTCGGTGAGTAGCGTGATGGCGCGCGTCCGATCTTTGGCGGGCACCGGCGCCAAGCCAATCGCAATGCAGCTGTGGGCAAGCCCCGGCCAGGCATCGGCAAGAGTTCCGAGCGGCGGTGAATCCTTTTCATCGCCCCAAACCGGATCGACAAGGATATGCGGTTGTTCCGCTCGCATGGTCTCAATGGCGCATTCGATGGCCGCACCGAGGCCGCCGATGGTGAAGCTCAAGCCCAATTCGAGACTCAACATCTGGGCCTTGCGGGTGCACGACCCGCCGATCCAGCGTCGGGCGAAGGCTTCGCCGTCGAGTAACGGCTCGGCGACGCGCATGAGCCAGCGTGCGCTAGCGGTGGGATATAGGCCGTACTTCACACGCCGGAACAGCGTAAGTCCAAGTTCCTCTTGGAGCTCTGTCATGGCGGAACTCAGCGTTGACAACGCAATGCCGAGCTCGCCGGCGGCGCGCGCCAGCGTGTCGCATCGGCAGGCGGTCACGAAATAACCGAGGGTGCGTAGCTCGATCATCGAGGCTCCGGACCGGCCCACCATAGCGGGATCATGACCCGCCCGCTATCCAGGCTTCGATTCTGCCTATAACCTTGTTTCTAACGCTCGCGGGTGCGAGCGTCGGCAGCCGCCGATAGGATCGAGCATGGGCAGCCGGTCCGGGACGGTGCATCCGCAATTGTATTCGTTCAGGCCAGGCTCATGTGCAGCTCCGCTGGCCGACATGCGAAGGACGCAATGACCGCCAAAGCCGGAGTCTCTCCGCAAGCGATGCGCGCGTTTCTCGCGAGCCTCGACGACGCCGGCGAACTGACGACCATCACCGAACCCGTCGATCTCGAATTCGAGGTCGCCGCCTGCCTTGCCGAAGCTGATGGCGGCCCGGCCTTGAAGTTCAACGCGGTGCGCGAGCATCGCATGCCAGTGGTCGGCAACTTGCTCACTGCGCTGCCGCGCATTGCTGCCGGCCTCAGCACGACACCCGAGCGGATGCAAAGCGCGATCCTTTCGGCGATCGACCGACCGCTGGAGCATCGCATCATCAGCTCCGCGCCGTGCCAGGAAGAGGTCATTGTAGATCCGATACTCAAGAATGAACTGCCGATCCCACGGTTCTTCCAGCACGAGCGCGGCTCCTACATCACCGCCGGCGCGATCGTCGCCAAGGACCGGCTCACCGGCCGCGCCAATCTCTCGATCGCGCGGGTGATGCCGCTCGACGCCAATCGCGCGTTCGTCGGTATCGCGCCCAACCATCATCTCGCCGTGCTGGCGCGCGCCGCGCAGGCGCGCGGCGAGACGCTCGACATCGCGGTCACTATCGGCAATCACCCGGTGGTCTTGATTGCCGCCTGCCTTTATCTCGGCTTGGGCGACGACGAGCTAAAGGTCGCCGGCGCGTTGTTCGGCGAGCCGCTGGAGGCTACTCGCTGCCTCGATTTGGATCTCCTGGTACCTGCGCATTGCGAATGCGTGCTGGAGGGAAAACTCAATGCCGGCGAGCAGGTGGAGGAGGGATCGGTCAGCGAGTTTCATGGCATGTATGAGAACTACGGCGCCGGCGTCGTCGCTACCTTCTCACGCCTAACCCGGCGCCGTGATGCGATTTTCCAGGTGATCCTGCCCGGCTATCACCGCGAGCACTGCTTGATCGGCGGTGTCGCCATCGCCGCCGGTCTGGCCCGAGCGGTCCGCAGCAGTGTGCCGTCGCTCGAGGAAGTTGCGGTCGGTTTCGGCGGAGCCGGCCGCCTGCATGCGGTGGTCGCATTGCGCGAGCCGCGACCCGGCGAGGCGCGCAAGGCTCTGTTTGCGGTCTGGGCGGCGGTCAATCTCGTCAAGCAAGTCATCGTGGTCGAGGACGACATCGACCCATGGGACCCCGTCGCGGTCGAGTGGGCTGTAGCTACACGTATGCAGCCGCATCGCGACCTTGTCATTGTCCCCCACGTGCGGGCCGACCGCGCCGAGCCGCTGGAGAAAGACGGCACCGTCACCAAGCTCGGCATCGACGCCACGCGGCGGAAAGACGACCGGCCGGACTGGCGGCGCGCGCGGCCGCCGGAGAGCGCGCTCGAACGGGCCCGCGAGCTGCTGCGCGCGCAATCAATCCTGCAATCATCGAGCGAAACCAAATCGAGTCATCACTGATGGGAGAGAGAGTCATGTTGCATCGAAAGTGGAAAACATCCACGCGACCGATGAACCTGCTTATGGGCGTGGCGGCTGTGGCGCTCAGTCTTGCCATGGCCCAGCCGGCGCGTGCCGAGATCAAGATCGGCTTTCAGGCGCCGCTAACCGGATTCGCCGCCACCGACGGCAAGTCGGCGGAGATCGCCGCCGAGATGGCGATCGAAAACATCAATAATGCCGGCGGCGTGATCGGCGAGAAGCTGCGTCTCATCGCCTATGACGACCAGGCCAAGTCCGACCAGGCGATCTTCACCGCAAACAAGCTGATCGGCGAAGACGGCGTGAAACTGGTTGTCAACGGCAGTTATTCCGCCTCCGGCCGCGCTGCGGCGCCCATATTCCAGAACGCGGGCGTCACGACGATCGTTGCCTATGGCGTGCATCCCGACATCACTCTTGCCGGCGATCACATCTTCCGCCTCGTGCATCTCGGACCGCCACAAGGCCGCGCCACTGCGCTGTTCGTCGCTAAGGATCTCAAGCTCAAGAACGTGTCCACCATTACTATGGACAACGACTACGGTCAGGCGACCATGGATGGTTTTCTTGAGGCTTCACCCAAATACGGCATCAAAGTGATCAACAAATACAGCTACTCGCTGAAAGACCGGCAGTTCGGCTCGATCGTCGCCAGCGTCAAACGCGACAATCCTGACGGCATCTACGCGACCGGCTATTTCTTCACTGCTGGCCCTTTGGTCGCGCAACTGCGCGCGGCCGGCATCAAGGCCCCGATCATCGGTTCGCAGGCCTTCGACTCTCAGAAATTCATCGAGATCGCGGGCCCGGCAGCCGAAGGCACTTATATCGTCGACAGCCTTGATCGCGACCGCAACGATGCCGCTCTGCAGAAGTTCTTCGCCGAGTTCACCAAGCGCGCCGGTTATCCGCCGGAAAGCGTTGCCTCGGTCGTCTATTCGGCGGTCAAACTGATGGCGGATGGCATCAAGCGCGCCGGCTCAGCCGATCCGACCAAGGTGAAAGATGCGCTGGCCGAGACCAAGAACTTTCCGATGCTCGAGGGCACCTTAATTGGCTTCAACAGCCTGCATGAAATTATCATGCCGATCAGTGTCAACGTCATCGAGGACGGCAAGTTCAAGTTCTTTGCCAAACTCGGCGATCTGGACGCCTTCGCGCCGCCCGAGAAATAGGTTGTGGCTTGCCGGCGGAGGCCATCAATGTCCTCCGCCCAACTATTGCGGAGTGAGGCCGTGTACTACGTCGACCTCGCTGTGACCGGTATTACCTTCGGCTGCATGTATGCCATGATGGCAGTGGGGCTCGCGCTTGTGTACGGGCTTTTGCGCATCCTGCACATAGCGCATGCGGCGGTGTTCGCGCTCGGCGCCTATGTAACGGTATTGGTCGCTAATGCGACCGGAAGCGTTGCGCTCGGCTTCGTTGCCGCCATCCTGGTCACGCCGCTGTTCGGCATGACAATCTACCGGCTGCTTTACGAGCCCCTGCTGAAATACCGGCCCGACGTGCCGATGATCGCGTCGGTCGGCCTGCTGGTGCTCATGCAGGACGCTTTTCGCATCGGTTTCGGCGAGCAGGGGGTCACATTTCATCGCGACGTCTACGACTTGATGACGGTCGATCTGCTTGGCGTCACAGTGAACGCGGTGCAGATTGCCATCGTCATCGCGGCGGCGGTGATCTTCCTCGGCCTGCACCTGTTCACGACACGCACCCGAATAGGCGTGGCATGGCGCGCGACAGTGTCGCGGCCCAAGATCGCCGCCAGCTTCGGCGTCGATCCGATCCAGGTACGCTATCTTAATTTCGCTCTTGGCTCGGCGCTGGCGGCAATCGCCGGCGGGCTCGTCGCGTTACTTAACAACCTGGTCGATCCGAGCATTGGCTATGTGGTGAGCTACAAGGCGCTGGCAATCATCGTCCTTGGCGGGCTGGGCAGCGTGCGGGGCACGCTGATTGCCAGCCTCGTGCTGGGGCTGGTGGAAGCCTACGGCACCATCTTCATCGGACAGTGGCTCGATCGCGACGCCATCGCCTTCCTCGCGCTTATCGCGCTGCTGATGGTCCGTCCGCAGGGCTTCACCGGAGTGCGCACGGCATGAGTGCGTACGAGATCAGTGTCATTTCGGTGATTGGGATCAATGTGATCCTCGCGGTCAGCCTCAACATGATCAGCGGCTTCTGCGGCCAGATCAGTCTAGGACACGGCGCCTTCTACGGCGCCGGCGCCTATGCCGCGGCGCTCGCCATGATCGGCGCCGGCAGCGTTCCGCTGGCGCTGCTTGCGGCCGCGATCGTCGGCAGCGTACTCGGCATCGTCGTCGGCTTTACCTCGCTGCGCGTGCGCAGCGACTTCCTTGCCGTCACCACCATCGGCGTGAATTTCCTGTTCACCGGCTTCGTGCGCAAGCAACACTGGCTTGGCGGCGAAATGGGCATCAGTGGTATTCCAGGGTCCGGCTTGGGTGCGAACGGCAACATGCTGATGATCCTGCTGTTCGCCGCCGTCACTGTTGCGCTCAGCCTGTACGTCAACCACTCCTGGATGGGCTTTGCCTTTCGGGCAGTCGGCGAGGACGAAGACGCGGCCGCCACGCTCGGCATCAATTCGGCTGCCTACAAGCTCGCCGCCTTTGCCATTGGGACCGCGCTCGCGGGACTGGCCGGGGGCCTTTATGCCTTCTTCACCCAGTTCATCACGCCAGACGCCTTCGATTTCATCCTTTCCGTCATGTTGATGGCGATGGTAGTGATCGGCGGAATTGGCTCGACATGGGGGGTCGTGACCGCCGCGATCGGGGTCACGTTGCTCCCGGAGGCGATCCGCTTCGTCAGTAACTACCGCTTGCTGGTCTTCGGCGGTTTGCTGCTGTTGGTGATCCGATTGGCGCCCGGCGGTATCGCAGCTCTGATCCGGAGCGTGGCGGGGAGCGCGCGCGAGCCATGACGCCTGCCCTGCAACTCTACAATGTCGCCATCCACTTTGGCGGTGTGAAAGCGGTCGACGGCGTGAGCATGTCCGTGACGTCCGGAGACTTTGTCGGCTTGATCGGGCCCAATGGCGCGGGCAAGACCACGCTTATCCGCATCGTCGCCGGCGTGCTGCGGGCGGACCGGGGCACCATCGCGCTCTCCGGCACTGACGTCACGCGCGACTCCACCGCCTCTCGCGTGCGAAAGGGCCTGGCCCTGACGCACCAGACCGTGCGGCCTTTCCGCGAGATGACCGCGCTCGACAATGTCGTGCTGGCGGCCGGTTATCGGCGCACCGCCAATCCGCTTAGCGCCATGTTGCAGTTCGACCGCCGTGCCGAGCGCGAACGCGCTGCCGCGATCCTTCAGCAGGTCGGCCTAGAGGGCACCGAGCGCCAGCTCGCCGGCGCTTTGCCCCTCGGCCAGATGAAGCGGCTCGAAGTGGCGCGCGCGCTCGCCGTCGATCCGCGCGTGATCCTTTTGGACGAGCCGCTTGCGGGTCTCAACCACGTGGAAGCCACTCGACAGGTCGAGGTCATCGGCGCGGTCAACGCCCAAGGCATTACCGTGGTTCTGGTCGAGCACAATCTCGTAGAGGTCATACGCAACTGTCGGCGGTTGATTGTGTTGAACAACGGCAAAGTGATCGGCGACGGCGAGCCGCAGACGGTCATGGCCGATCCTGTTGTGCACGAAGCCTATGTCGGCAGCGGAGCTGGAGCCCATGCTCAAGCTTGAGCACCTCGCTTGCGGCTACGGTTCGGTGCGCGCGGTGCACGATGTCACCTTCGAGGTACCGTCCGGATCGGTCTTCGCGCTGCTCGGGCCGAATGGCGCCGGCAAGACCTCTACCGTGATGGCAATCATGGGACACGTCGACATCTATAGCGGCCATATCCTGCTCGACGGCAAAGACATTGGTCGGCGCCGCGCGGTTGACCGGGCCGAACTTGGTATTGCCCTGGTACCGGAAGGGCGCCAGCTTTTCTCCGATCTGACGGTCGATGAGAACCTCACCATTGGCGGCTATGCGTATCCCGCGGAACGCGACGCATCTAAACGCGATCGCGTGTTCGGCTATTTCCCGCGACTCTACGAACGCCGCGATCAGCTCGCCGGCTCGCTGTCCGGGGGCGAACAGCAGATGCTCGCTATCGGCCGCGCCCTGATGGCCGAGCCGCGCCTACTTCTAGTCGACGAGCTGTCGCTCGGCTTGATGCCCAAGTTGGTTGATCTGTGCCTCGACGTGCTAATGGCGCTCAAGCGCGAAGGTCTGACCATTCTGCTGGTGGAGCAGAACACGGCCCGCGCGCTCGACGTGGCCGACCAGGTCTGCGTTCTGACCTCCGGGGCGCTGGTCTTTCAAGGGACGGCGGCGGAAGCGAAGGCGGCCGGCTCGCTGTTCGCAACCTTCCTCGGCGTCAGTAATCCGCTGTAGGGCGGGCAAGAGGTAGAAGGAAATGGCCCGACCTCTGACCGTGGACGACATCGAACCGGCGCTGATCGGCGGCTTGTTTTTATCCGCTGGCGGCAGCGGCAAGGCGGCAGTTGCGCGGGGCCGCACACTCGGCCGCATGGCGCTCAATTATGGCGTTGTGAGTTTTGCCGCGCTTGACGAACTTGATCCGACTGCTCCGATCATCACCGCAACTGCCGTGGGGGCGCCGGGTTTTGCCGAATGGCCGGTGATACCGCGCGACAGCATCGACGCGGCGCGCAGGCTGGTCGCGCTGATCAAAGAGCAGCCGGCTGGCGTGATCTGCGGCCACGTGCCGGGCTTCAATGCCTGGCTGGTCGCCGCCGCGCTCGGGCTGCCTTACGTCGACGCGGCTTCCAACGGCCGCGGCCATCCGACCGTCAAGATGGGCGGCATGGGCCTCGCCTCGCGGCCGGAGATTTCCATTGTTCAGGTCGCCTGCAGCGCGGGTAAAGCGAACCGGCCGCTCACCGTCATTGCCGAGGGCGACATTGTGCGCACGTCGAATGTCATGCGCCAGGCGGCGATCACCAATGGCGGCTTGATCTACGCAGCGCGGGGGCCGCTGTCAGCTTCCTTTACCGCAGAGAATGGCGCACCCGCCGCCATCACCTTCCAACTTGAACTGGGCCGCGCCATGTTGTGCGCCAGCGGACTGGATCGCGTGTCGGCAACGGCGGAATTTCTTGGTGGCAAGCTGCTGGTGCAAGGCACGGTGATCGAGAATACTGTTCACTATGGTGGTGGCTTCGATCTCGGCAAGATGATCGTGCGTGGGGTTGGCGGCGAGGCGGTGCTCGGCATCTACAATGAATTTATGACCGCCGATGTCGACGGCGAGCGGGTCGCCACTTTCCCTGACATGATCGGCACGCTCGATCCGTACACCGGCGAGCCGATCGCTATCTCTGAACTACCGGTTGGCAGCGAAGCGGCGGTGGTCATCGCGCACCGTTCCAAATTTCCGGTCGGTAAGGGCGCGCTCGATCCCGCCGTCTTTCCCGAGGTGGAAACGGCGCTGGGTCTCGATCTGCGTTCATATCTCTGATCTGTATAAGAGGTGCGCGTCGTCATGTTGCGTCTTTATGATAGCCGGCTCTCCGGCAATGCTTGGAAAGTCCGGATCCTGCTCAGGCAGCTGGGTATCCCGTTTGTGCGGGTGACGCTCGACTTGGCGAAAGGCGCTGCCAAGGAGCCTGGATTTCGGGCCAAGAGCCGCTTCGCCCGGGTGCCGATGCTGGAGCTTGAGGATGGCCGGACCCTGGTGGAATCGTGCGCCATCATGCTCTATCTGGCGAAGGGCTCGTCTCTGTTGCCGGACGATGCCTACATGCGCGCCGAAGTGACGAGCTGGCTGTTCTTCGAACAGGCCGATCTAGTGCGTGCATTGGCCTATCCGCGCTTTTATTGGCTGCGTGGTGTCGCCGCGGAGATGGCCGCGAAGATCGAATTCTTTCAAGAGACCGGCTATCCCGCGCTGGAAAAACTCGATGATTGGCTTCGCGGCCGGGATTGGTTGGCGGCCGGCCACTACACGCTCGCTGATCTCGGCGTCTTTCCTTACGTGTCGATGGCTTCCGAGGGCGGTTACGACATGACACGATTTCCGGCGATTGCCGCATGGCTTGCGCGCGTCAAAGCCCAGCCGGAGTGGGTGCCGCTGATCGAGGAGGCCTGACCCATGACCATTCCGGTTCGTCGAGGCCATGAGGTAAAGGCGACACGCGGCCCCGGTTTGCGCTGCAAGGGCTGGCGCCAGGAAGCGATTCTGCGCCTACTCGAAAACAATCTGGAGAACGCCGAGGACCCTGACAATCTCGTCATCTACATGTCGATCGCGCGGGCGGCTCGCGACTGGAACAGCTTCGACCGCATCGTCGCCACGCTCTCTACGATGCGCGAGGACCAGACCTTCGTCGTGCAATCCGGCAAGCCGATCGGCGTCTTCCCCGGACAGAGCACGACACCGCTCGTCATCATGGCCAACGGCAACATCGTCGGCGAATGGAGCAACGAGGAGAGCCGCCGCAAGCTCGACGACAAGGGTCTCACGATCATGCCCGGCATGACCGCGGGCGCCTGGCAATATATCGGCAGCCAGGGGATCCTGCAGGGCACCTACGAGACCTTCATGGCGGCGGCGCGCGCGCATTTCGGTGGTACACTCGCCGGGCGGCTGCTGTTGACCTCGGGCTGCGGCGGCATGAGCGGCGCGCAGCCGCTGGCCGGAAAGCTCGCCGGCGCATCGACGCTGGTAGTGGAGGTCGATCAGGCGCGGATCGCGCGGCGCATCGCCAGTGGCTATTGCGATGCCTCGACCGACAGTCTCGACCAAGCGATCCAGATGTGGCTTGCCGCCCGAGATGAACGGCGGCCGCTGGCGCTTGCGCTGTGCGGCAACGCGGCGGCGGTGCTGCCGGAGATTGCCGCTCGCGGTATTCTGCCCGACATCGTCACCGACCAGACGTTTCCTGATCCGCTGAAGGGCTATGTGCCGGTAGAATTGTCAGTGGAGCAAGCTCGCATCCTGCGCAACGGCGATCCGGAGAGGCTCATCACGATGGCACGGCACTCGGTCGCCGCGCATGTGCGCGCCATGCTCGATTTCCTCAAGCGCGGTTCGATCGTGTTCGAATACGGCAACGAGTTGCGCGCCGAGGCGCAGAGGGCCGGTGTCGAGGACGCCTTCACCATGCGTTCCTTCGTCGATCTCTACATCCGCCCGCTGTTCTGCCAGGGCATTGGCCCATTTCGCTGGATCGCGGTGTCAGGCAATCCACAGGATATCTACACCATCGACGACATGATTAAGGAGGAGTTCTCATCGAACCACCCCATCGTGTCGTGGATCGAGAAGGCGCGGGAGCATGTGCATTTCACCGGCCTGCCGGCGCGCATCGGTTGGCTTGGTTATGGAGAGCGCAGCCGGCTTGGTCTAATGGTCAACGAGGCGGTGGCGAGCGGCAAGATTTCAGGCCCGATCGTATTCACCCGCGATCATCTCGATTCCGGCTCGGCCGCCATGCCGCACCGAGAAACCGAGAACATGCGCGACGGCTCCGACGCCATCGCCGATTGGCCGATGCTCAATGCGCTCTTGAATTGCGCCTCAGGCGCCGACCTGGTCGCAATTCACGGGCTCGGCGGCCGCGGCGTCAGCGCGGGCGTCACCATCGTCGCCGACGGCAATCCGGCGACCGCGGACAGGCTCAAGCGCGTGCTCGACGGCGATCCGGGCATCGGCGTTCTGCGCCATGCCGATGCCGGTTACGACATTGCGGTCGAGCGCGCTGCGGAGACCGGCTTGTCAGCGACGGTGCGGGAGGGATTGGGGTGATCCTCACGCTTCCCAAAGGCCGCCGAGGCCGCGACATTGACGGACTGACGGAGGCTGGAAAACGGACTTTGCAAGAAACTGCCCGATATACGAGATTGACGGACAGGTCATGCTTTCATGGGGCCGTTCGCGCTCGGAACCGTTCTCTCCTTCCCCGAGCGGACGCGAGGTCCATGGGCAGGTTGGCTTGCAAGGTGCGGGCCATTGTTTCGCGTGGAGCGCAACATTTCGACAGTCTCCGAGAGAGGCCTTCGTTTTAATCGATCGATCAACCCGGCAACGCCGAGACTTACATGACCCCGACTCCGGGTTTGCGGATCGGCACCGCAATCGCCCCCATGCCGACTTCCATTTCGTCCCAACAGGTCGCGTAGCCATTGTTGCGAACGGCTCGGTAGTTCTGATCGACCGCCTCGCGCCCCATGCCCGTGCTGTTGCGATCGCCTCTTGGCGAAGCTGACCCCGTACCTGAGAGCGCCGTGGCCACTGGCGAATTCATCAAAAAGAACAACCGCCGGCCCGACCCGCAGCTCGGCTCGGATTCGCCGCGCCGGCGCCGCTCGGCGCCGCCTCGCGCGCGCGTGAAAAACGAGAAAGAGGAGGTACGCGCCGGAGGTACGCGCCCCCGCCTAGCCCGCGATCAGGCGAGCGAAGGCGCCTTTCGGATCGTCCTGCAGCACGCGCGTCAAATCGACGTCTTCGAGGCCCTTCACGTGGATGCGCTTGAAACTCATCGGCGCGGAGTCGACTGGCTTGGTCGCATCGAGCCCCATCTTGGCGCTGACGCCGGCATTGGCCGACGGATCGAGGTTCGAGCCTTGGGCGCCGGACACCACCAGGAGATCGCGGTCGGCTTGAAAACGGGTGGCGACGGCCCACTCGATCTCGTGCGCATCGTCGATATTGACATCCATGTCGACGATGATGACCTGCTTGACGTCATAGTGCGCGCCGAACGAAGCCATGATGATGTTCTTCGGCTCGCCATTGTTGGTTTTGTCGATCTGGACGACGAGGTGATAGCGGCAGGTGCCGCCTTGGGTGAGCCGGGCGTCGCGCACCGATGCAAAACTGCGCTGCAAATGTTCGAGCAGCGTCGCCTCGCGCGGAATTTGTCCGAGGATCAGGTGCTCCATGCCGCCACCGACGATGGTGTGGAAGATCGCGTTCTTGCGATGAGTAATGAGATTGATCTGGATGACCTCGCTGTCGGCGTGCGCGCCGTAATATTGCGGAAATTCGCCGAACGGCCCCTCCGGCTCGCGCACTTTCGACAGGATGCGGCCCTCGATCACGATCTCCGCGTGCGCCGGCACACGGACCTGATTGGTCCGGCATTTGACCATTTCGATCGGGCGGCCAAGGAGCGCGCCGGCGATTTCCATTTCGTCCTGGTCGAGTGGTGCGATCGCCTGCGACGCCAGGATACAGGCCGGGTGCACGCCGATCACCAAGGCGATTTCCAGCGCCTCGCCGGCCTCTTCCGCCATCTTGAAATAGTGCTGGGTATGGCGTGGCAATAGCAGCACGCCAAGCCGGTCGGCGCCGCTGACTTGACAGCGATGGATGGAAACATTCTGGATGCCGGTCCGCGGGTTGCGGGCGATCAGAAGCGCCGCGGTGATGTACGGCCCGCTGTCGAACTCGTTGTGTTTTGGTATCGGCAAGTGCTTGAGAAGATCGACGTTGCGGTGGATCACCTCGTGCACCGGCGCGGCGGCGACCTCGATCCACGGCAGCGGCTGGCGCGCCGCGCTCTGAAAACGCGACAGCAACGCGGACGTGGCAACACCGATCGAATCGGCAACCCAGCTGCGATCGGCAAAAAGGTTGGCGACGACCGGCATGGCGTGGCCGCCCGGCGCCGGAAACAGTACGGCCCGTTCGCGCTCGAGCTTCTTCGCCACGGCGGCAAGTTCGTCGACCAAGGAAAGGCCCGGCCGCGCCATGGCGAGCCGGTCGGTGACCGCCAGCCGCTGCAGCCAGCTGCGCAGGTCTGGATGCGTATCTTGTCCCGTGATCGCTTCGGCGCCAGCGTCATTCATGAACGGTGTTGCCGCGTTTGTTGCTTTGCCTTCGACCTAGACGACATCTTCACGCCTCGCCGGCCGTCGGCGTTGATGGCGCTCGCCCCACCGCTGCACGATCCCCACGTCAATGTCGAACAGATCAAGGACGCGCCCCACCGTCTGGTCCACCATGTCTTCGAGGGTGTCCGGCCAGGCATAGAAAGCCGGCACCGGAGGCGCGATGATCGCCCCCATCTCCGACAACGCCGCCATGGTGCGCAGATGGCCGGTGTGCAGCGGCGTTTCCCGCACCATCAGCACCAGCCGCCGCCGTTCCTTCAGGGTGACGTCGGCGGCGCGCGTCAAGAGCGTGGTGGTGACGCCGGAGGCGATCTCCGCCATCGATCGAATCGAGCACGGCGCCACGACCATGCCCATGGTCCGGAACGAGCCGCTCGAGATCGGCGCCGCCATATCGTCGATGGCATGCGTCGTGCCGGCCAGAGCCTTGACCTCGGCGATCTTCAGCTGCGTCTCATGGGCAAAGGTCACCTCGGCGGTCCTCGACATGACCAGGTGCGTTTGCACGCCGGCGTTGCGCAACAGCTCCAGCAGGCGCACGCCGTAGATCACCCCGGACGCGCCGGAAATGCCGACGAGCAGACGGCGCTGCGGCGGCTCTGCGGGTTTCAACGGCTCACTCCGATGTCGCAGCAGTGCAACACACGATCCATCCGCCGAACCTTACGAGCGGCGTAGCAGGCTCGTGTCGGCTATGGCCTACAATTTCGCAAAACGTCTCGGTCCACTGTTCCACGGACTGGCCTTTTTCTTTCTCTTAACACAGCCGCATATCGGCGGCACGGGGGTAATCCTCGAGACCTTCGACGCTACAGCCGCCGTCGATCTAGTGTGTAAAAACAAGATGTTACAACAGACAACACCAGACTCAAAATCATGTGATTGGGGAATGTATGTTCCAGAAATAAGGGGTCTCACGGCCAGCGCTAACTACACGTAACCCGGAATTATGGGCGGCTCGTTGAACGAATAGACGGGCTTCTCCGTCCGCGCGGGGCCCTTGTTGCTTTGGCTACTGCGATGCCAATCGACGCCGGGGCCCGCACGACACCCCAAAACATGCAGCCGACTCTTCGCGATCCGGCACGACAGCCGTTTGGGGAGAAGCGCGCAGCCGGCCGGATCACCGCGACGTGTCTTCCTCCTTACCGTCGCCATCATCGCGGACCACCTTGGCCTCGCGAGCAGCCCGCAATTCATTAATGCCGACAACATCGGCGTCCTTGAACACATCGCCGACGCGCATATAGACCCGCGTGCCTGGAGGCGCTTCAAGAAGGCGCCGCGTAAACTCTGCGAGGAACCGCTCCCTTTCCTGCTTCTTGGTCAAATAGGCCATGGGGATTTCTCCGGTCATTTGCGGCGCCAAAGCGCCGCCTCGTCTGTGCGATCCACCTTGCTCGGAGAAGCAGGCTGGCATCGGGCCGATTTCGCAGAAGCCCGAACTCTTGACGATGATCAGAACCTATAGCTGGGGACCGGATGGCTCAAGAACCTACGGACCGCCGTCGGCGGCCATCGGCTCACATGGTTAAAGCAGAGCGCTATTTCTTTTCGAACTGGCCGCTGCAACTGCTCCCGTCTCGGCCATGGAGAGCCTCGGCGAACAAATCGGGATCGCATACGCGCCACGTGTGCGCCTGTGCGGACCCACACGCGACACGTGTGCGGCCAACACTGCCCGATCCAGACAATTTGAATTAAAGAAATCGAGGGCGTCAACCTGTTCCATAATGGCCAATTATGCGCATGGCCGTTTACCACCGAAAACTCGCTGCCGCCCAGCGACTTCTAGGGTCAACAAACAGTTAAGCGCGCCGAAACTGTGCACTCAACCAGCGCGAGCGGCGTTCAATCCAGCGCACACGGTGAATATCGATTTGACGTCTGCATTAAGTTTCTGACCGTCGCTTCACTAATGGGTACCCGGCACGTCATTCCCGATCTTGTGCGATTGTCACTCCGGAAACTTTGCGCCGCGTCGTGGTCGTGGCCAGCACAGCGCCGTTCGGCCCCAGCGCTTTGATACTGAACTGGTAAGTGTGGACCTGGCCCGGCGGCGGCGACGGGCCGGTGAAGCCGGAGGCGAAAGCCCCGCACGGCACCGCCGGCTGCCCGCGGTAAGCCACCGTGTCGCCGCCGTGATGAAAGCTCGGCACGTTGAGGTCCGTCATCGCGAACCGCAACTTCGCGGTGTCCTGCGGCACGTCCGTGAGCGCGAAGCTCGGCGAGCCGGAGCACCACGCGAAGGACGCG
>JBEKJZ010000007.1:0-100594 GCA_050010955.1 Xanthobacteraceae bacterium
CGGGAATAATGATGGTGAAGGCGAGCGGAAAAGCCGCCAGCAAACCGAGTCCACCGAATACCAGCCACGTCTCATTGCCGTCCCAAATCGGCGCGATCGAATTCATCGCGGTGCTGCGGCTGTCGGCGTTCGGGACAAAGCCGTAGAGCATGCCGACGCCCAGGTCGAAACCGTCGAACACCACGTAATAAAAAACGGCGAGGCCGAGAAGGACGGTCCATAACGGCACGAGATCGAGCGCCATGGCGGCCTCGCTGTCCCTAAGAGTCTGCGGCCGCGCGCGCGGCGTTCTCGAAGGGCCGGCGCGGCAGCCCGCTTTCGACAAGTTCCGGCGGTAGATCATGCTCTTGCGGGCCGCGGCGCACCAAGCCGACCATGAAGGCGATGCCGGTGGGAAACATGATCAAATAGACGACGACATAGAGAGCAAGTGACAGAACCACATTCGCTCCCGTTAGCGACGGCGAGACCGAATCCGCGGTGCGCAACAGCCCATACACCGTCCACGGCTGACGGCCGACCTCCGTGGTCGTCCAGCCGGCAATGACGGCAATGAAACCGAGCGGCGCTGTCCATTGGCAAAGCCGCAGGAACCAGCCGGCGTCCCACAGCCGGCGCCGTAGCTGCAGCCATTGACCGGCGACGACAACGAGCAGCATGATAAATCCAATTCCAACCATGATACGGAAGGCGAAAAACGGCGGCCCGACGGGCGGTCGCTGATCCGGCGGCCATTCCTTGAGGCCCTTGACCGCACCGGTCCAGGAATGCGTAAGAACAATACTGCCTAGATCAGGTATTTCGATCGCGTAGCGCATCATGGCCGCGGCGTCGTCGGGGATGCCGAACAGCGTCAACGGCGCCGGACCTGCGGTGTCGTAACGTCCCTCGATAGCGGCAAGCTTCGCCGGCTGGTATTCGAGGGTATTGAGCCCGTGCTGATCGCCGAGAAATATCTGCAGCGGAACGATGATGATGAGAAGATCGAGCGCCATGCGTATCATCATCCGCGCGTCCTCCGTCGCTCGGCCGCGGCGTAGCAGCCAGGCGCCGACGCCCATCACCACGAACGCGGTCGTGATGTAGAAAGCGGTCACGTTGTGCATGAACCGATAGGGAAACGATGGGCTGAAAACGATCGCGAACCAATCGACCGGCTCGAAACGTCCATCGGCGAGTTTGTAGCCGGCCGGCGTCTGCATCCACGAATTCGCGGTCAGAATCCAGAATGAGGATAACAGCGTCCCGAAGGCCACCATCAGCGCCGCGAAGAAATGCGCCCATGCCGGCACCAACCGTCGGCCGAACAGCAACACGCCGAGGAAGGATGCCTCCAGAAAGAAGGCCATTAATCCCTCGTAGGCCAGCAACGGTGAGATCACATCGGCGGTGGCGTCAGTGAAGCGGCTCCAGTTCGTGCCGAATTGAAACGGCATGATGATGCCGGAGACGACACCCATCCCGAAGGACACGGCGAATATTCTGGTCCAAAAGCCGGATATCCGGAACCAGATTTCGCGACCGGTGAAGAAATAGAATGCCTCGAGAACTGCGATATAGGAGGCGAGGCCGACCGTGAAGGCCGGCAGCAAGATGTGCCAGCCGATCACCCAACCCCATTGCATGCGGGAAAGCAGGACCGGATCGAGGTCCATGCGATGGTCTCCATCGGTGACCGCGAATTCGTGCGATCATACACCGTTTCTTGCCGTGCGGCGAGGCAAGTTAAAAACCCATTGTTGCCCAGTTGCTATGCGACGAACATGATTTTCCAGAGATGCTCAATCAGGGTGTCCCAGGCGCGGCCAAGTATGAGCCCGCGATTGGCAGGTCCAAAGCACCCATGGCCAAAGCTATCCGCTGATCGTCGTCAAGCTCGAAGACATGCGGCAGAGTGGTCACAAATTCAAGGCGGCGTCGGGACCTACATTTGCTGCAGTGCCCATAAGGACGCGAATGCCACGAGCGTCATTCTGCTCTGCGGAAATTTATCGGCACGTTTTACCGCGGTCCGCACCCGGCATGTCAATTCGCACCCTTGGCCTGCTCGCTGATAACGAACGGTACCAAGTATTTGGGGTCCGCCCGATCAGAGCGTTCCGCGTCGCAATCGTCCGCACTTGCCGCTATCGTCCGCGAGACCATTAGCCCGCAGAGGGACCTTGTTGGCTTGATTGGCCGATGAACCGATCACGTTCGCAACCAGTCGAGCAGCACTTTATGGAAGGCCTCGGGCGCCTGCAACATCGAGCACTGCTGCCCGAATTTGTCCGCGATCCCTCCTATGCAGAGCGCGACGAATTACTCCTACGAAAGCCATTGGGATCGGCGCACAGGGAAGGCGAAGGCCTACGTGATCGCGCGCGTCGCCTCGCAATCTGTTTACACTACATTGCGCTCGTTCCTGCGAGGGTACATCCTCATGGCCCTGGCGAGAGCCTGGCTCTACGGCCATGAAAATCCCGTGGTCCCGCGACCGACAAAATAGAAGTCGCTCTTGGCTGCGGTTTGCAAAGAAGTAGTTTATACGGTCGGCATTTCACGATGAACTGGCTTTCCGGAATACTTCGGTGAGGCGCACCACTCGCACCGCGCCGGATGAGATGACATCGGCCTGGCCGGAACCGGCCGAGGGAAACTGATCGAAGTCGCCAATGATTAAAGAGGGCCGCCCTGTCCGGCACCGCCTTCATGAGCGCCGGCATCAGCCGGACATCGCCACGGAGGTCTCGAACAAAGGAACGCTCAACGCGGTCACCGCGTCCGCTAGATTGTTGTTCGCGTCGAGCACCACGCTTTGCAGCACCGGAGCGGCGCTAACGTCCATAATCCAGTGTTGGCGTTAGAGATTTGCTGCGCCGTGGTCTGCACTGAGCAATTGCCGTCGTCCCGGCGGCGCCTATAATGTAGCCGTTCGCGCGTGTCTCCCCGGTCTTTCCGGAGTATGGTCAAACTCACGGTGCGAGAATGCTTGCTACATCGGCAAACAGATTTGTCCGGCGCTTCCGACCGACGGGCCGGCGGGTCGGTGTGCCGGACAAGCGACGGACAAAACTCTAACCTAGCTTCAAGAAGTGACGATATAATAAGGACATCGCGGGCGTAGTTCAGTGGTAGAACGACAGCTTCCCAAGCTGTATGTCGTGGGTTCGATTCCCATCGCCCGCTCCAATGTTTTATAAAGACGATAGGCTATTCGGGAGGGCGAACATGAACGGGCAGAGCGAGCGGCGCAGCGCCTGGAGCTGGTGGTACCTGCTTTTTGTGATTCAGCTCGTCGCGATCATCTGGCCGCCCTTTTACAACAAGATCGAGCCGTCCTGGATCGGCATTCCGTTTTTCTATTGGTACCAGATGTTCTGCGTGATCATCGGCGCGGTGCTCACCGCGATCGTCTACTTCGCCACCGAAGATTAAAGCGCGCCCGCGTGGCGCACCGCTGATAAAAAACGAAGACATCGGGGAGGAAATGCCGTGCAGGACGTGAACTGGACCGCGCTGATCGTCTTTGTCGCCCTGTTCGGCTTCATAACTTGGCTCGGTTTTGCCGCCGCCCACTGGCGCAAAGGCGACCTTGACCAATTGCACGAATGGGGGCTCGGCGGCCGGCGCTTCGGCACCATCATCACCTGGTTCCTGGTCGGCGGCGACCTCTATACGGCCTACACTTTCATCGCCGTGCCGGCGCTCGCCTTCGGCGCCGGCGCCATCGCCTTCTTCGCGGTGCCGTACACCATCGTGATCTATCCGATTCTGTTCCTGGTGTTCCCGCGGCTGTGGTACGTCTGCCACAAGCACAACTACATCACGCCGGCGGATTTCGTGCGCGGCCGCTTCGGCAATCGCTGGCTGGCGCTCGCCGTCACCGTCACCGGCATCGTCGCCACTATGCCCTATATCGCCCTGCAGCTGGTCGGCCTGCAGGTCGTCATCGGCGGGCTCGGCGTCTCCGGTACCGGTTATATTGCCGATCTGCCGCTGGTCATTGCCTTTATCATTTTGGCGGCCTTCACCTATTCGAGCGGGCTTAGGGCGCCGGCGTCGATCGCGATCGTCAAGGATATTTTGATCTACATTACGGCTTTCGCCGCGGTGATCGTCGTGCCGATCGAATACGGCGGCTTTGGCAAAATCTTCGCCGCGGTGCCGGCGCAAAAACTGCTGCTGGCCGTTCCCGGAACCAACACGACGGGCTCCTACGGCGTCTACGTAACCCTGGCGCTCGGCTCGGCGCTGGCGCTGTTCCTCTATCCGCATTCCATGACCGGCATATTGAGCGCTTCCAGCGGCCATGCCATCCGCCGCAACGCCGCGATGCTGCCGGGCTATTCCTTCATGCTCGGTCTTCTCGCCCTGGTCGGCTTCTTCGCCATCGCCGCCGGCGTCGGCGTGCTTCCCGAATACGCGGCCGGCTTCAAGCAGTTCGGCAACAACTTCGCGGTGCCGGCGCTGTTCCTGCATACCTTCCCGGCGTGGTTCGTCGGCATCGCCTTTGCCGCCGTCGGCATCGGCGCGCTGGTGCCGGCGGCGATCATGTCGATCGCGGCGGCCAATCTCTATACCCGCAACATCCACCGCGAGTTCATCAACAAGAATCCGACCGACAAAGAAGAAGCGCAGATGGCGAAGTGGGTGTCGCTCATCGTCAAGTTCGGCGCGCTCGTTTTCATCGTCTTCGTGCCGTCGCAATATGCCATCTACCTGCAGCTGCTCGGCGGCATCCTGATCATTCAGACTCTGCCGGCGGTGATGCTCGGCGTCTATACCCGCTGGTTCAACGATTGGGCGCTGCTTGTCGGCTGGGCCGTGGGAACGTTCGCGGGCACCGCGATGTTCATTGCCGCGAACTTGACCCCGAACTATCCGCTGGCGTTCGCCGGCTACACCTTTCCGGGCTACACGGCGCTCTACACCGTGGTGCTCAACCTCGTCGTCGCCATCGTGCTGACGCCGGTGTTCAAGGCCATGGGCGCAAGGCTTGTCGATGCCACCGTCCCCGCCGACTATCACGCTATAGGTGCGTGACGCGAGCGTGCAGCAGCGCCGAACGGCCGCCGCGGACTTCCTTGGCGCAACGCGCGATCGCGCCGGGCACGTCGGCGCGATCGCTGACCTTCTCGGCGTGGGCGCCGAACGCCTCGCCGATCTTGGTGAACTCGGCCAGGGGAGCGAGTTCCGCCTCGAACGCACCGGCGGCCTTGGCCTCGCCGTCGGGGAACACCCGCAGCGTCGCCTGCTTCACCGCCGACCAGCCGGAATTGTCGAGCACGATGCAAAAGATCGGCAGGCCGTATTGCTGCGAGACAGCAAAGACGGAGCTGGGAGCGCCGAAATAGAAGCTGCCGTCGCCGACCACTTGCACCATAAGCCGGCCGGGCGCGGCGAGCTTGGCGCCAAGCGCCATACCACCCGACCAGCCGAGCCCGGCGCCGCCGGTGGCCACCATCGTGTTGGGCAGGCGGCGCGGAATCTGCATCAGCACGGCCGGCGTGTTGCGAACAGCCTCGTTGAAGATGATGTCCTCGTCGTCGAGCAGCTTGCCAAGTTCCGCCATCAGGTAATGCGGATTGATCGCGCCGGGCTCGCCCTTTGCCGCCGCGAGCTCGGCGGCCTGGGCGAGGCGCTGTTCGCGCGCGGCCGTCAAATGACCGAGCCGTGCCGCCGCGGCCGCATTAAAGCGCGGCGTTGCCTTGGCTTCCAGCTCCGCCAGCAGCTGCTCGAGGATGCGGCCGCTGTCGCCCTGCATCCGCAGGTGACCCGGGAAGGTCCACATCGGAGAACCAAGCTTGAGGACGTCGACGTCGATATGAGCCCAGAACGAGTCTTCGCGCGGCTGCACATCGGCGGGAAACCACGGCACGTCGACATCGACGAGCATCCCGACGTCGGCCTTGGGCAGGGATTTGTCGGGTGCAAAGCCGGCAAAGCAGGGGCTCGCGTGCGAGATGTTGCTCCACGTATTGGCCTCGAACACGGCGATGCCGGCAAACTGCGCGACCTTGTCGATCATCCGCGCGCCCTGCGCATTGCGTCCGCCGTAGCCGGTGATCAGGATCGGACTGTCCGCGGCGAGCAACCGATCGGCGAGCGCGGCGACGAGCTGCGGATCGGCGTCACCGGGCGCCATCGCGCCGAACCGGTCGCCGGGATAGCGGTGAACCTCATCGACACCCCAGTGCTGCGTCAGCGTCTCGCGCTGCATCATCAGATAGACCGGACCGCGCGGCTCGCTTTGCATGATGGACGAAGCGCGTTGCAGCACCTCCTTGACGATAACGCCGGAAGGCAGCGTCCACTCCCATTTCACATAGGGGCGCACCAGGCTTGCCTGATCGAACGGCTCCTGCACGAAATGAACATGGGTATCGCGCGTGCCGACCAGTTCGCGGTGGCTTGTATAGGGCGCCTTGCCGGCCATCAGCAGCACCGGCAGGCGGCTGCGAAACAAGTTGTGCATGGCCGTTGCCGCGTTGGCGGTCCCGACATCGACATGCACCAGTACGCCCTGGCCGCGTCCGGTGACGACCGCGTAGCCCGCGGCCATGTGCGCAGCGGTGTTCTCGTGCGGGCAGCGCACGATCTTAGGCACCGCCTCGCCGCGCCGGCGACGATGCGCCATCTCCTCGATGATCGGCACGTGATCGGTGCCGAGATTGCAGAACAGATACTCGATGCCGATCTCGTTCAGGCCTTCAATCAAATAGTAGGCGGTCGAGAACTCGGTAACGTTGGTGTTGCCTGCAACTGACGTGTCCATCCTGCAGCCGATCGTTGTTTGGTTCAGCCTCCGCGTAGTGTAGCGTATTTTGCGGTGGCACGGACTAGAGCCGCCACCCCAGGGGATCAGCTTAAGAGTTCCGGCCGGCGCAATATCCGGTTCCAAATAGACGGAACCAATCGGCTTTCCGAACTCTCGCCACAATGCCGAAGGATACTCGGCGGCGGAACGGGGGAAGGGAATATTCATGAAATGGCGGGCAGCCCTGGTCGGCGCACTCGCGTCGGCTCTCCTGACGACTGTGGCCTCCGCCGACGTGCGCATCACCCATGATCCGGGGGGCGAAGTCAGCGCTTATCTTCGCAAGTTCCAGGCCATGCGGGCCTCGGGCGAACGCCTCGTCATCGACGGACCGTGCCTTTCCGCCTGCACCTTATTCACCGGCTTGATCCTGCGCGATCGGGTTTGCGTGACCCCGCGGGCGGTCCTCGGCTTCCACGCGGCGTCCTACTACGACGACGCCAGGCGCTCGCTGGTGCCAACCCGCGCCGGCACACGGTTGGTGCTGCGTCTTTACCCGGCCAGGATCCGCAACTGGATCCAGCGCCAGGGCGGCTTGACGCCGCGCCTCATCGCGCTTCGCGGCCGCGAGCTCGCCGCCCTCTATGACACCTGCCGGTAAGCGGCGCTGCAAACCTCGGCCGCAATTGTCGGCGGCCGCGTTCGGGCCTATCTACGGGGATACCCGGGGCCCTCAAATGCGCGAGACTGTCGCACCACGCCTAACGTCGCGGCCACTGCTGCTGGCGGGCGCCGCGATTATGCTCGCGCTCGCCGGCACGATTTGGCTCTGGGCTGTTTACGGCGCGACGGTGTTCTTCGAGACCATCCGGGCCGGTTTTGTCGCCTGCTTCGGTTGACGAAAGGAGAACGCTTTGAACGCGCAGCGACGGCTCTTCCGCGTTCTGCCGGTGCTCGGCGCCTTCTTGTGCGGGCTGGTGCTGGTGTTCGGCGCCATCATCCACATCAGCGGACGCTCGCCTTCGGCGATCGGACCGGCGATTGCCGCCGTCGGCGGCCCGTTTCACCTTGAGGATCAGAACGGCCAGCCGGTCAGCGACGAGGACATGAAGGGACGTCCCTTCCTGGTGTTTTTCGGCTTTACTCACTGCCCCGAAATTTGCCCGACGACGTTGTTCGAAATCTCCGAGGTCATCCGGGAGCTCGGCAAGGACGCCGACCGCATCGGCGCGCTGTTCATCACCGTCGATCCGGAACGCGATACGCCGGCGGCGCTGAAGGATTACCTCTCAAGCTTCGATCCGCATCTGCGCGGGCTGACCGGCGACCCGGCGGCAGTCAACGCCACGATCAAGGCCTATAGGGTCTACGCCAAGAAAGTTCCGCTCGAAGGTGGCGACTACACGATGGACCATACCGCCGTCGTCTACCTCATGGACAAGGACGGCCGTTTCGTCGCGCCGTTCAATCTGAAGCGGACCCCCGAGGCGGCGGCCGCGGAATTACGCCGCTATCTCTGAAAACCGTTCAATAACGCTCCGATTCTGCCAGGCGCGAAGTCCTTGCCAGCCCGTGCTCGGTCTTCTCCCAGCCCTGCGGATCGTGAAGGAGCTGGAACAGCGCACGCCAAGCGGCGACCGAGAGCAGGAACCAATGGAGCGGCGTCAGCAAGAGCACCCAGGCGTGCGCCAGCAACCGGCGCCGCCGCAGCCCGACCACATCCAGCGCGATCGTCGAGGCATAGCCGCAGCAAAGAGTCGCGACAAACACCGGCGCGGCATGCATGGCGCCGACGAGCTGCGGCGGGGTTGCGGCCGGTCAGTGGGTCGGGTTGTGGTCGGTATCCGCGATGCCCTCGACCAGCTCCACCGTCCGCAATTGAATGAGGCGGTTCTTTATTCGGTTAAATGCCCGGATTAAACGCAGGGAATATGCGGTCTCCAGTAGCGCGAACGCGGTCTGATGTTTCTTCGTCCCGGCAAGCTTCTCGTCGTAAAAATATGCGATCGGGACATCGAGTATTTCAGCGAGCCGCTGCAGCCGCCCGGCGCTGATACGGTTGGTGCCCTTTTCGTATTTTTGCACCTGTTGAAACGTCAGCCCGAGCGCATCAGCGACGGCCGTTTGCGAAATGCCGAGGTCGAGCCGCCGTATTTTAAGGCGGCGACCGATTTCACGATCCGCAGCTGTCGAACTTCTTTGAGCCATAAATTCACCTTTAGCACTGCTCGGAAGATTAGCAAATCAGGGGAGGAGCGGCCGGTTCCGCCGGACGAACGCCTGACCAATTCCACCGTCCGCCCGGGCGAAGCCTTCGAACATATTGATTAAAGGCTCGCCGCGATAGGCCTTTGGCAGGTCGTTCGGATGAATGAACTGCTCGCCAAACCAGGGAAATTTCTGGGCGTCGAACGAATCCCTTACCCAGTCTATGACGCGCCGCACGCGCGCTATGCGTGCGGCATCGGGATGCTAGGACAAAACGCGGTTTGATCTCGATCGGGACGATGCGACCTCCGATGAAGTGGGTATAGGTGGGCAGCCAGCCGATGCCGGCGCCCTTGGCGATGGCCCACAGATGCGCGCTGGCGACGTTTGTCTTCAGCGCCACCGTGCCGATGAACGGCACGTCCGGCCAGAACTTCCGGAACAACGCTTCGTGTTCCGTCTGCTCCGCCACATGCAGCACCAGGCGATGTGTTTTCAATTCCTCCAAGCTCGTCGGCAAGCCATAGGTGTTGATATAGGACTGTGCGGCGAACGGCATCGTGTGCAAGAAACCCAACCGCACGACTTTTAATTCCGGAGAGTTGGGCCGTATCAACTGCACCGCCAGGTCGGCTTCGAGACTCGACACGTCCGCCGGCGTCATCAAGCATTTCAAGTTCACGAGGAGCTTCGGATAAGCCCGCTGAAGTTCCACCAGCCGCGGCGCCAACCAAAATGTCCCGGTGCCCTCGGTAACCGCGATTTTCACTTCGCCGGATACGTCGGGCGCTGTCGCATCTTTTGCCCGCATCATGCCGAAGGCGGCCGTTTCCATTTGACATGCGGCGTCGAATATTTGCTGGCCTTCCGCAGTGAGGCGGATTCCATCGACGTGCCGGGTTATCAGCGGTGTATTCAGTTGCCGTTCGAGGTTGGCAAGTCTTCTACGCAGCGCGCTGACCCACGCCGCACCACCTCGATGAACAGGCGAACGCTCTCCCAATCAGGCACACCGCCCGGTGTCGAAGCTCCCCCGTGCGCCTCTGGAGGCTCACCCCTGGTCGCCAGCGCGCGCATACAACTTCTCCCTTGAGCAGTAACCTTCCCAAAGTAGTTGGCCACTTGCAACCCTAAAGGGCGCCACCGATGGTACTTCGCGCCGGAAGGTCCGAAGCGGCCGGGGATTGCCGCGCGGACGCGCACAACTTGGCCGAGATCAGCCCGCAGCATCTGGCACGGCGATTGGTCATCTACACGCCGACCGCGGCCGAAATCGACGAACTGATGGACAAAGCGCGTCGGGACCTGCCCGAGATAGGCGCCAATGAGGCCGTGCACCGCGCGGTCTCGCACAATCCCGATACGTTCTGGGCCATCGCACGCCGCGACCGGTTCAGTTCAAGAAACCGGCGCGCTGAAGGCTTCATGGCCTTCCTTCCTCATGCTGAATAAAGCCGGACTGGCACAGCTTGTTGCCGGCACTTTCAGTACCATTGATCCGGACCCGTCGCTGCTGGCGACGCAAAATGAAAAGCCGGCGGGCATCTACGGTTGGCTCATGTACGCCCGGGGGCCTCTCTCCGGGGGGTTGATCCTCGCCCTGCAAAAAGTCAGCACGCCGCTGTGTCGCGATGTCGATATTTACGGCCGCGCGGCCAGCCCCGAGAGTCGTTACATATTGGAGGGGATGGGATTCCGCAGCCATTTCGCCGGCAACCTTTACGTCTTTCGCCGATCTCCCGTCTTGCCGAGCGAGCTGCCCTGCTACGACGGATACACGCGTCACAACGGCGAGGATGAGATTTCCGTCACCGTTGCCCGCTCGTTGGAGGACCTCATGCGGGTGATGGCGGTTCGCAGCGCGGTATTCATCGGGGAGCAAAGGTGCCCTTATCGCGAGGAGTTCGGCGGCAACGATCTCTCGGGGACACATCTGCTCGGCTATGCCGGGCATGAGCCCGCCGCCACTCTGCGCATTCGCTACTTCGCGGATTTCGCCAAGATCGAGCGGCTGGCGGTGCGCTCCGAGTTTCGCGGTCGGCGCCTTGCGCATCGGGTGATCGAAGCCGGCATCGAGATTTGCCGGCTGAAGGGATATACCCGCATCTATGGCCAGTCCGAACAGAGCATGGTCGAATGGTATGGCCAATTCGGGTTCCGCGTCCCCAACACGATGCGCGACATCGTTTTTTCCGATTACGATTTCGTCGAGATCGTCCTCGATGAGCCCCGACACCCAAACGCGATTTCGATTGAGACTGATCCGTATGTGATCATACGGCCTGAAGGTCGGTGGCACGCGCGCGGGATCCTGAAAAGGTCCGCCACGCGTCCGGTGACGCGACCCGGCGCGCTGAGGTCGTCGACATGAGTACGGTCATTGATCTGCGGACATTCACGAATTCGATAGCGGTCCCGGTGATCGTATTTGTCGACCTGCAGCAGGAATATGTTGCCGCACCGCGGGCGCTGGCTTTTGCCGAAATATCCGAGCAGCTCGCCAACTGCCGCGAAATACTGGATCACGCGCGATCGGTGGGACTGCCGATCGCCTTCACGCGGTGGATCGGCAAATCGCCATTCTTCAATGCAGCGACGCGCTTCTCCGGTTGGATCAAGGGGTTCGAGCCCCAGAATACGGACATGATCTTTGATCGATGCCAGCCGTCTTGTTATTCGAGCAAGGACTTCGTTGAGGTCATCGCCAACAGTGGTGGAAACTTGGTGATCGCCGAATTTGCCGGCGAGGTCGCCTGCCTGTCGACGGCGATCGAAGCTTTTCACCGCGGCCACAATCTGGTGTTCGTCGCTGACGCTTCCGCCAGCCACCCGCTCGACAGCATACCGGCGTGCGCCGTGCACGACGTCATCACGCGCCTGATAAGCCTTTATGGCGCGGTCACGACGACGCGGTCATGGATCAAGAGCACGTCCCCCGGCTCGCGCGCGCGCGGGCACGTTGCGTGACCGGCAAGACGTTGGAGTGGCGCCATGGGTCACCCCGGATCGTCGAGGACTGAACACGAAGTCCTGAATTGCCGGACCGCAGGGGAACCGGTCGTGGGTTAGGATGGGGGCGATGAACAGCACCAGGGGCGAGCAGATTCTTGCTCTTATCGATCGACTGTCGCATGACATAGGGCTGGCGCACAGACTTTCGCTGACACAAACGGCCCAATTGCTCGAGATGGCAAAGCTTGAGCTGCAGACGGTCGTTCATGCGATCTCGGACGAAGAGCTTCGGCTCTTTACCCTCGCCATCGAGGAGGCTCAAGAATTCTCCCCAATTGCCGATTCACCTGCGCTAGCGAGCCTTGATTCGCTCAGGAGCAAAAGCCGGTCGTGACGCTTCGGCGCTGCTGGGAGCGGCCCCCGTCCGGGAGGTGGTAAGCTGAACTTGCGCACGCCGGCAGCAAACGCCGCCACGCTGAGGCTGCGGCAGGATTCTCCGCACCAATTCTTCGTCTTGGTGTATAGATCAACCAACACTGGCGTTTCATGACCGACAGCCCCCTCCGCGGCGTGATCCCCGCTATTGCGACGGCGATCGATGCAACGGGCGAACCCAATTGCGCGCAGTCGCTCGCGCTCGCCCGCTTCCTTCTCGACAGCGGCTGCGACGGGCTCAACGTGCTCGGCACCACCGGCGAGGGAACCTCGCTGTCGCTGCGCCAGCGCCTGGCGGTCATGAACGCCTACGCCGCAAGCGGCTTGCCGCTGCGACGCCTGCTGGTCGGCACCGGTGCCGCCGCGCTCGACGATGCGCTGACGCTGACCGGCCATGCCGCCGCGCTCGGCTTTGCCGGCGCGCTGGTGCTGCCGCCGTTCTATTATAAGGGCGTCTCGGACGACGGGCTCTTCGCCACTATCGAAGCGATCGCCAGCGCGACCGCAGCGCGGCCAATTCCCATCTACCTCTATCACTTCCCGGCGCAGTCGGGATTGCCCTGGCGGATCGTCCTGATCCGCCGCCTCCTCGAATCCTTCGGCGAACGCATCGCCGGACTGAAGGATTCATCCGGCGACATGGATTTTGCGAACGAGGCCGCGGGCCTTTCGCCGCGCTTCCGGGTCTTTCCCGCGACCGAAGCGGCACTGCCGCTGGCCCGCGCCGGCCGCTTCGCCGGCTGCATCTCGGCGACGGCCAATCTCAACGCCGATCTGTGCGCCCGTTTTTACCGTTCCGGCGACGGCGCGGCGCTCGCGCAGGCGATGGCGATCCGCAAGCTGTTCGACGGCAAGCCGCTGGTCCCCGGCGTCAAGGCGCTGCTCGCTCATATTCACGACGAGCCGCAATGGGCCCGCGTCGCGCCGCCGCTGTCGCCGCTCGCCGCGGCCGACCGGACGGCGGCCATCGCCGGTTACGACGCGGTACGCGCCAAGCGGGTGGCGTGAGGGGGCGGCGCGCCGTCCTAGCGAGCACGCTGGCCCGCCGAGAGCGTTGACGAGGACCCGTGGCGCCCCTATAAGCCGCGCTTCGTTCACAAATTCCGTTTTACCGGTATGGCCAATACAAAATCCGCCAAGAAGGCCGCACGCCAGATCACGCGCCGCACCGTGATCAATAAATCGCGGCGCTCGCGCTTGCGTGGCGCCGTGCGCAAGGTCGAGGAGGCGATCGCGGCCGGCGATCGGTCAGGCGCGCTCGCCGCCATGGCCGAAGCCGAGCCCGTCATCATTCGCGCGGCGCAAAGGAACGTCGTGCACCGCAACGCCGCCCGCCGTAAGGTCTCGCGCCTTGCCCACCGGATCGCGAAACTCGGCAAATCATAGCCGTTCCGCGTTCGCCGGCTGCCGCCTGCAGAGGCTTGGCGTTCACCGGATTTAGCTCCAGGGCGCGGTGGCATTTCGATCTGCCGCAACGCGCGAGCATTTGCGGTGGATTGCCATTAATCTGTTGCAGAATTGTCACGTCGAAACGTAAAATTGCGAGTGGAGGTACTCGGCCGCGCTTCGCGCGTCGGCACCGCTGGATTTTATTTGCTCCGCGCGCGCGCCGCGAGGGTTACCCTTGAAACTTGGGCACAAGAATTGATGCTTAATGAAGGGGTTATCGCTCATACGAAGCCATGGGCTTTGAGTCGGCCGTGAATTCGATAGGCGCGGTTTTATTTGCTCCGGTGCGTTTTGGGTCGCCGCGCGATTGTTACAGAATTGTAAATCAGCCCGTTGAGTCAAAGTCTTGCACGCCGGCCGCCGGTGTTCGGACGCGCCTCGGCTTCTGAAAGTCCCGTGTTGGCGGGGTTTTTTTGAGTTGCGGGCTGGCAGCGTCATGTTAATTTTTTGGCTCCTTCGGCTTCCGAAGGTCTTCAAAAATCGTCTCAGCGTAACTCATCAAAGTATGGGTGCGGGAGAGCTGTGTCCAGGAAAGCGCCGTTCTGACTTCGTCGAGTTCCAAGGGGAAGACCTGTTGTAGGCCGAGTGAATGCACAGGGAGCAGGCGTCAAGGTCTCGCAGGACATCCAGGTGAGACATCAGCACAAACCATCGAATCCGTGAGCGATGGAGGGGGGCATGAAAATAATCCGCCAATCTGTCCAAGTAGCGAGCGTCTCTTCGTCCAGAGTGTTTTGCCGAGTGGCGCGCGTCCGTTCCTCGGCGCCGGTCCGCTATAGCGGACCGGCGATCACCCCCAGCGGCTGAGCCGCTCTTCATCCGACCGGTGGCTGCATTTTGCTTTCCGCAGCGCCGCAAATCCCAATGACTCATGTGCGTTGCGTTTCCCGATGTCGGGCATGGTGGAGAGTACCTCGCCTGAGTTGCTCGCCTTGTGTCCATTCCCAGCGAAGAGCAGGCCAAAATGACGAGCACGGATCAGGAGCGCTGGCAAAGGGTCAAAAACCGGCTGCGCATTGAACTCGGCGAGGATGTGTTCACGAGTTGGTTCGCGCGCATGGAGGTAGACGCCGTTGAAAACGGGGCGGTCCGACTGTCGGTACCGACGCGTTTCCTGCGCAATTGGATTCAGTCGCATTACAGCGAGCGGGTGCTGAGCAATTGGCAGGCGGAAGAGCCGATCGTCACTCGGCTGGAACTAAGCGTCCGCTCGGCCACGATCCGTCCGCAGGTGGCGAAACCGAAGCAAGCGGAACTTCCAACCGCAGCGCGCCAGCTGCACGACGGCGCACGCAACAGCGCCGGAATGCGCGCGAGCGTGCCGTTCATGACGGTGCACGAAGCCCTCGGCGGCTCGCCGCTCGACCCACGCCTGACGTTCGAGACTTTCATCGTCGGCCGCTCGAACACGCTGGCGCATGCCGCGGCGCGGCAAGTGGCGACCGGCCGCCGCGGCGACCCGCTGATGTTCAACCCGCTCTACATCCACGCCGGTGTCGGGCTCGGCAAAACCCACCTGTTGCAGGCGATCACCTGGGCCGGCAACAGCAGCGACCGCAAGGTCCTGTATCTGACGGCCGAAAGGTTCATGTACGGCTTCGTCTCGGCGTTGCGCACGCAGACGACCCTGGCCTTCAAGGAAGCGGTGCGCGCCATCGACGTGTTGATGATCGACGACATGCAATTCCTGCAGGGCCGGTCGACGCAGGCCGAGTTCTGCCACACGCTCAACGCCCTGATCGATGCCGGCCGTCAGGTCGTGATCGCCAGCGACCGTCCGCCCGCGGATCTCGAAAGCCTCGATGACCGGGTCCGCTCCCGGCTGGCCGGCGGCCTTGTGGTGGAGATCGGCTCGCTCGGCGAAGAATTGCGGCTGGAGATCCTCAAGAACCGGATTGCGGCGGCTTGCGTGCATCACCCCGGCTTCGAAGTCCCGGCCCCGGTCCTCACTTTCATCGCCAAATCCGTCACGCATAACGGTCGCGACCTCGAAGGCGCCGTCAATCGCTTGTTGGCCCATAGCAAGCTCTCCGGCCAACCGGTGACGCTGGAGATGGCCGAACGCGAGATGCGCGACCTGATCAGGCCGGCCGAGCCGAAACGAGTGAGAATCGAGGACATCCAGCGCGTCGTGGCGCGCCAGTACAACGTCAGCCGCGCCGACATGCTGTCGTCGCGGCGCACCGCGAACGTGGTGCGGCCGCGGCAAGTGGCGATGTACCTGGCGAAGATCTTGACGCTGCGTTCGCTGCCGGAGATCGGCCGCCGGTTCGGGGGCCGCGACCACACCACCGTGTTGCACGCCGTGCGCAAGATCGAGAACCTGGCCGGCAACGACAGCGCTTTCGCCGAGGAGATCGAAGCACTCAAGCGCCAGCTGCAGGACTGAAGGAGCCCCATAGACGACGCCACCGCGCCCGGCCGTTCGGCCGGCTCGCCGCGCGCCCTGCGCAGGGAAATGAGCCTCGACCTCCCCGCCCCATCCGCGTTATGGCTGTCGAAGGAGGTGTGAAACGTAGGGAAAAGCCCGCCGAAACTGGGCTCCGCCCTTGCCGAAAGGGCCGCGCCGCGCCATTTTTGCCGCCCGTACTGCGAATGGATTTCACAATGAAGGTCACCATAGAGCGTTCCGAATTGTTGAGGTCGCTCGGCCACGTGCACCGCGCCGTGGAGCGGCGCAACACCATTCCCATCCTCGCCAACGTGCTCATTCGCGCCGACCGCTCGAAGCTCAGTCTGAAGGCCACGGACCTTGATCTCGAAGTGACCGATACGATCGCCGCCGAGGCCGCGCCCGGCGGATCGACGACCGTCCCCGCGCATATGTTCTACGACATCGTGCGCAAATTGCCCGAGGGCGCGCAGGTCGTTCTGGAATCTTCCGGCGACCGCGCCGCGCTCTCGATCCGCGCCGGCCGTTCGCGGTTCACGCTGCAGACTCTGCCGGAGAGCGATTTCCCCGATCTCGCGCCGGGCGAAATGACGCACAAGTTCACGCTCAAAGCCGCCGATCTCAAACGGCTGATCGACAAGACGCAGTTCGCCATCTCGACCGAGGAAACCCGCTATTATCTCAACGGCATCTATCTGCACACCGCCGGCACGGCGCAAGCGCCGACGCTGCGCGCGGTGGCGACCGACGGCCACCGCCTCGCGCAGATGGAGCTCGATCTGCCGAAGGGCGCCGCCGGCATGCCGGGCATCATCGTGCCGCGCAAGACCGTCGGCGAAGTGCAGCGCCTGATCGAGGACGGCGAGGCCGAGGCCGCCATCGAGCTGTCGCCGGGAAAAATTCGCTTCACCGTCGGCGAGGTGGTCCTGACTTCGAAGCTGATCGACGGCACCTTTCCCGATTACGCGCGCGTCATCCCGCTGAGCAACGACAAGGAACTGATCGTCGACAAGAAGGAGTTCGAGGCCGCCGTCGACCGCGTGTCGACGGTTTCCAGCGAACGCGGCCGCGCCGTCAAGCTGTCGCTCACGCAGCGCCACCGAGGAGCTCGAGGTCGAATACGAGGCCGATCCGATCGACATCGGCTTCAACTCGCGCTACCTCCTCGATATCGCCGCGCAGATCGAAAGCGAAGCCGCAGTACTCAAACTCGCCGATCCCGGTTCGCCGACGCTCATTCAGGACAAGGAGCCGCGGGGCGCGCTCTATGTGCTAATGCCGATGCGCGTTTGACAGGCGTCGGCAATCAGTAATCAGTGATCAGAAGCGGCGGCGGTTACGCTCATTGATCGCTAATTCTGATCACTGATTACTGATCACTGGCTTCTGATGGCCCGCGTCCACCGCCTCACCCTCACCAATTTCCGCAACTACCGCGCGGCGACGCTGGAAGCCGACTTAAGGCCGATCGTGCTCTATGGGCCGAACGGCGCGGGCAAGACCAATTTGATCGAGGCCATCTCGTTCCTCGCGCCGGGCCGCGGTCTGCGTCGCGCCACGCTCGAGGAGGTGGCATTCCACGAGGGCGACGGCTCCTGGGCGGTGGCCGCCGAGGTCGAGGGCGCGCTGGGGCTCGCCACGCTCGGCACCGGCATCGAGCGGGCGCCCGAAGACGGCGCGCCGGTGCAACGCAAATGCCGGATCGATCGTGAATCGGTCGCTTCGGCTGCCGCTTTTACCGACCACCTGCGCGTGGTCTGGCTGGTGCCGGCGATGGATTCTTTGTTCGTCGGCGCGCCGTCGGAGCGCCGACGCTTTCTCGATCGCTTGGCGCTGGCGGTCGATGCCGAGCATTCCAGCCGGGTCAACGCGCTGGAGCGGGCGCTCCGCTCGCGCAATCGGCTTCTCGAGGAGGCCCGGCCCGATCCGCACTGGCTCGACGCCGTCGAACACGAGACCGCGGAGCTCGCCGTCGCCGTGGCCGGATTGCGCGCCGAGGCGCTGCACCGGCTCGACTCGGTCCTGGCGAGCCGCCAGGGCTCGGACTTTCCGCCGGTGGAAATTGCGCTCGACGGCTGGATGGAGAAGCTCCTGCCGGCGCATCCCGCGATTGAAATCGAGGAACGCTACCGCGCGGTACTGCGGGACAATCGCGGCCGCGACGCCGCGGCCGGGCGCACACTCGATGGCCCGCATTTGACCGACCTCTTGGTCGTCTACCGGCAGAAGGGCATCGCCGCCGCCGACGCGTCGACCGGCGAACAGAAGGCCCTGCTGATCGGGCTCGTCCTCGCGCACGCGCGATTGATCACGGAAATGACGGGCTCCGCGCCCGTGCTTTTGCTCGACGAGGTCGTCGCGCATCTCGATCCGGCACGTCGCGCCGCGCTGCATGGCGAACTCGCCGAGCTCGGCGCGCAAGTGTGGATGACCGGCGCCGATCCGGCAGTGTTTGCTGAAATCAAGGACGACGCGGCTATGATCGAAGTCAATGCCGGCCGCCTGGAACTGAAAGCGCGAAAGGGCTGAAATCGGGTCTGAAAAGGGCTCCAGGCCGCTCGTTCCGAGCCGCCGGTTTGCCGCCGCAATCGGGCGGCGGCGGCGCCTTCGATCCGGCCCGCCGGAACGGCCATTGAAAAGCCCAGAATCGGCACCGGCAAATCCTTGAAAAATAACGTTCTGACAATATCTTATGAGTAACCACTTTGCTCTGTACGAAGCGCGCTTTTCGTGTACAACGAACCGGCGATTCACCTCGCTTTTTACAGACGATTCGAAAGCTTTTCGCATGGCCGAACCCATTCGCAAATCAAGCCCCGTTGCACCCTCCGACTATGACGCGGAATCGATCAAGGTGCTCAAGGGGCTCGATGCCGTGCGCAAGCGGCCGGGCATGTATATCGGCGACACCGACGACGGTTCGGGCCTGCATCACATGGTCTACGAGGTCGTCGACAACGCCATCGACGAGGCGCTGGCCGGCTTCGCCAAGGAAGTCGTGGTCACGCTCAATCCCGACGGCTCCTGCACCGTGCGCGACGATGGCCGCGGCGTCCCCACCGACATCCACAAGGGCGAAGGCGTGTCCGCCGCCGAGGTCATCATGACCCAACTGCACGCCGGAGGAAAATTCGACCAGAACGCCTACAAGGTTTCCGGCGGCCTGCACGGCGTCGGCGTCTCGGTGGTCAATGCGCTGTCGAGCTCGCTGAAGCTTACGGTCTGGCGCGACGGCAAAGAGCATTTCATGGAATTCCGCGACGGCGAGCCGGTCGCGCCGCTCGCCGTGGTCGGCGCCGCCCGCGACAAGCGCGGCACCGAAGTGACATTCCTGCCGGCGAAGACGACCTTCACCATGACGGAGTTCGACTTCGCCACGCTGGAGCACCGGCTGCGCGAGCTCGCGTTCCTCAATTCCGGCGTCAATATCGTGCTTTCCGACATGCGGCATGCGGTCGAGAAGCGTGAAACGATGCGCTATGAAGGCGGCGTCGAGGCGTTCGTCAAATATCTCGACCGCAACAAGACGCCATTGGTGCCGCAACCGATCGTCATCAAAGCCGAGCGCGACGGCGTCGCGGTGGAGTGCGCGTTGTGGTGGAACGACGGCTACCACGAGACCGTGCTCTGCTTCACCAACAACATCCCGCAGCGCGACGGCGGCACCCACCTCGCCGGCTTCCGCGGCGCGCTGACGCGCCAGGTCACCGGCTACGCCGAATCCGGCGGCATCGCCCGCAAGGAGAAGGTCGCGCTGACCGGCGACGATTGCCGCGAAGGCTTGACGGCGGTGCTGTCGATCAAGGTCGCCGACCCGAAATTTTCATCGCAGACCAAGGACAAGCTGGTCTCCTCCGAGGTGCGGCCGGCGGTCGAGGGCCTCATCAACGACATGCTCAAATCCTGGCTCGAAGAGCATCCGACCGAGGCCAAGATCGTCGTCGGCAAGGTCATCCAGGCAGCGGCGGCGCGGGAGGCCGCGCGCAAGGCGCGCGAGATGACGAGGAAAAGCGCGCTCGGCATCACTTCGCTGCCGGGAAAACTCGCCGATTGCCAGGAGCGCGATCCGGCCAAATCCGAGCTGTTTATTGTCGAGGGCGATTCGGCCGGCGGCAGCGCCAAGCAGGGCCGCAATCGGGAATTTCAGGCGGTATTGCCGCTGCGCGGCAAAATCCTCAACGTCGAGCGCGCGCGCATGGACAAGATGCTGTCGTCGGAGCAGATCGGCACGCTGATCACCGCGCTCGGCACCGGCATCGGCACCGACGAATTCGCCATCGACAAGCTGCGCTACCACAAGATCATCATCATGACCGACGCCGACGTCGACGGCGCCCATATCCGCACGCTGTTGCTGACGTTCTTCTACCGGCAGATGCGCGAGATCATCGACCAGGGCAATCTCTACATCGCGCAGCCGCCGCTCTACAAAGTCGCGCGCGGCAAATCCGAGCAGTATCTCAAGGACGAGCGGGCGCTCGAGGATTACCTGATCGACACCGGCCTCGAAGACGCGGTGCTGCGGCTGTCGTCGGGCGAGGTGCAGGCCGGCAACGACTTGCACAAGCTGGTCGAGGACGCGCGCACGATCCGCAATATTCTGCGCGGCCTGCACAGCCGCTACAATCGGCAGGTGGTCGAGCAGGCGGTGATTTTGAGCGTGCTCAACCAGCGCATCTTCGGTGATCCGAACAAGGCCGTTGCCGCGGTGCCCTACATCGCCAAGCGGCTCGACGCGCTGTCGGAAGAAACCGAACGCGGCTGGCAGGGCGAGTTCACCGAAGGCGCGGGCTTCCGCTTCGAGCGCACGGTGCGCGGCGTCAAGGAGGTGGCGGTGCTCGACCAGGCGCTGCTCGGCTCCGCCGACGCGCGCAAGCTCGACGAGTTCGCGCCGGAACTGCAAAAGGTGTTTCCGCGCCCGACGCCGCCGGCGATCTTCAAGCGCAAGGATGAGGAAACCCCGATCCACGGCCCGGTCGGCCTGTTCGAGGCAGTGACCGGCGCCGGCCGCAAGGGCGTGACGCTGCAGCGCTACAAGGGCCTCGGCGAGATGAACCCCAATCAGCTCTGGGAAACCACGCTCGACACCAACGCCCGCTCGCTGCTGCAGGTCAACGTCAAGGAAATCGACGAGGCCAACACCATCTTCGACGAGCTGATGGGCGACAAGGTCGAGCCGCGCCGCCTGTTCATCGAGGAGCACGCGCTGACGGCGAGTGTGGATGTGTAGCTTCGGCTAAATCGGATACCCCTCGTCATTGCGAGCGCAGCGAAGCAATCCAGCCTAGATTGCTTCGGTCCTGCGGGCCTCGCAATGACGAAGAGGCCCTAAAACAAATCGAAATATTCGTTGTGCTCCCAGGCGGTCACGTCGCCCTCTCCGCCCCCGTCGGCGGTAAAGCGCGCCAGCTCGGCGTCCTTGATGTGCGCGTAATAGTCGATGAAGCCGGCGCCGAAGTTTTTCCTGAAAACCTCGCTCGCCCGCAGCGCGGAAAGCGCCGCCCCGAGATTTTTCGGCAAAAGCGGCGCCTGGGTCTCATACGGCGTGTCGGCCGCGGGGCCGGGATCCCGGCGCCGCGCCAATCCGTCGAGGCCCGCATAGATCTGCGAAGCCATGTAGAGATACGGGTTGGCCGCGGGCTCGCCGACGCGGTTCTCCAGATGCGTCGACGGATCGCCCGGCTGGCCGAGCACACGCACCATCACGCCGCGATTGTCCCGCGCCCAGATCGCGCGATCGGGCGCCAGCGTGTAAGGCCGATAGCGTTTATAGCCGTTGACGGTCGGCGTCGTGAACGCCGCGGCGGCCTCCGCGTGCGCCAGCAACCCGCCGAGAAAGTTTAAGCCAACTCCGGACAGCCCGCCCCGTTCGTCGCCGACGAAAGCATTCCTGCCGCCGCGGCGCTCGATCAGCGACTGGTGCAGATGCCAGCCGCTCGAAAACAGATTCGGCAGACCCGGCCGGCACATGAAGCTCGCGAGACAGCCGTTGCGCCGCGCGATCTGTTTGGTGGCGGCACGGAACAGGATCATGGTGTCGGCGGCGGCAAGGCCGCGCTGCGGCCGGAAGGTGAATTCACACTGGCTCGGCCCCAATTCGACCTCGAGCGAGCGCAGCGGCATGCCGAGCGCGGCGACGCCGCGGCGGATCGGCGTCAACGCCGCATCGATCTGATCGAAACGCGTTTGGGTCAGATACTGGTAACCCTGCGTGAGCGGGCTCACGTCGGGCGCTTGCGGCGGCCAGCTCGAGTCCTGCGGCGTCAGCCGCGGATTCTCCAGCTTGAAGAGATGGAATTCGACCTCGAGGCCGGCGAGGAAATCGAAGCCGGCCGCTGCGAGCGCCGTAAGCGCGTCGCGGAAAATCTGCCGCGTCGAGAACGGCACCGGCTTGCCGTTGGTGAAATAGATGTCGCAAAGGAGCCAACCGGTATTTGGCGCCCACGGCAGCACGCGAAACGTCGCCGGGTCGGCCAACATGACGAGGTCGCCGCCGCCCTGCATCTCCGCCATGTCGAAGCCGCCGCCGGCGGTGAACACCGGATAGACCGTCTTGTGCGCGGTGTCCTTGGCGAGCAGCGTCGTCGTCATGGTGACGCCGCTTTGCAGCATGGCGGCCGCATCTTCCGCCACCACGGTCTTGCCGCGCAGCACGCCGTGCTGATCGGCGAAAGAGAACCGAATGAGTTCCAGCTTGTTTTTCTTGATGGCCTGTTGGACGGCCTTGGCGTGACGCGCCTGCTCGTCGGTCCACAGGCCGTGACGCTCGACGAAGCTTGATGCTGAACTGGATTTTCGCGAGGCCATGGCGACTAAAACTCGTCATCCCGGGATGACGCAGAGATCAGCGCCCATTCGCCCAGCTTTTGGTTTCCTGCCGGGCTTGGTCGGTGCGCTGCCAATAGCTCTGCCAGTCGCCGGCCGGGCCGATGCCGTCGACGCAAGCCGGGCCGGTCATCTTCGCCGCCGCGGCAGGATCGAGCACCATCATCGGTTTTGCACCCTTGGCCGATTGATCGAGCGCTTGCCGCAGCAGCCGGCGATAGGCGCTGATCGCCTTGTCGGACGTGCCGAGATGCTCCTGGGTCCGGTCCTGAATGGCTCCCATCGATTCGCAGGCCCACTGGTCGTGCACATTGATGTCCGTGCCCATGCCGGTATAGGTCGCGTGCTCCTGCTCGTGGGCATCGAAGCCGTAATCGTTGCTCTTGTTCTTGCGCGGCACGTAATCCGGCAATTCGTAAAGCTCGAGCCGCTGGCGGCGCATCTCGTCCTTGTCGACGGCCGCGCCGAACGAGGTAAAAATCGCATACCAGTAGTGTTTCACGTCGTCGATCGGCACGTGCCATTGCGAGATCGTCATCTCGCGGCTCATCGGAATGATGAAGCCGTTGGGAAAGATCAGATTGGTGACCCGCACATGCGCCTTGTCGTCGCTGATCTGGCGCAGCGTGACCAGGCGGAAGCCGTAGTCGGTCGGCTCGACTTCGATGCGCGGCCGCGCAAACTCGCGCATGATCTTAGTCATCGGCATGTCCGAGTCCTTCGACGTGTCGCGGAACATCTTGCCATAGCCTTTGCCGGGATCCTCGTCCTCGAAAAAGCGGTGCAGGAACGAGGTGTGCACCGGATCGATGCCGACTTCGAGCGATTGCAGCCAGTTGCAATCGATCATGCCCTTGAAGGCGAAGGTGTGCGTCGGCGGCGCGATGAAGCAGTCGAATTGCGGGAATGCCGGCGGCTCGCCCGGGCCGAGATAGGCGAACAGGATGCCGCTCTTTTCGACGACCGGATAGGATTTTTGCTTGATGTTGGCGCACAGATTGCTGGTCGCGGGCTCGGCCGGTGTTTGCAGGCATGTCCCGTCGACATCGAACAGCCAGCCGTGAAACGCGCAGCGCAGCCCGCCGTCTTCGAGCCGCCCATAGGCCAAGTCGGTGCCGCGGTGCGGACAATGCCGCCCGAGCAACCCGTAACGTCCCTTGTCGTCCCTGAAAGCGACGAGGTCTTCGCCCATGAGCCGGACCGGCTTCACCGGACGGTTGCCGGAAAGCTCGTCGACCAGAGCGGCCGGCTGCCAATAGCGCCGCAGCAGAGCGCCGGCCGCGGTGCCGGCTGACGTGCGGGTGATGAGATCGTTCTGCTCCGCGCTTAACATCGGTGGACTTTCCTGCGTCACCCTAAGGTGCGAGCCAACGGCGCGAAATAGCCCGCCCCGCCGGCGGCCGCCTCAGGTTGAACGACAAATTCTTATACGATGATCGCCAAGCGACCGGAAGGCGACGCGATTATTCATCCTCCCCGCTTGCGCGGGGAATGCGCGTCAGTGCTCGGTGATGACGCCGCGCGCGGTGACGACCACCCATTGGCCGTCCTGCCGCTTGATCGACTCGACAAGGCCGAGACCCGGCAGCACGCTGCCGGACGCAACGGCGAACACGCCACCGGAGCTGTTCTCGACCAGCGCGCGGCCCCTTCGCACGTCCTGCACGACCCAATTCTGCAAAATCTTGTCGGGCAGCTTGGTCTCGGCGGGCGCGGCCGGCTGTTTGTTCGGGATCGCGCCCGTCATCTCAGGCGCGGCGGACGCCGCCGCCATCACGTTCTTCTTCTCCAGCCTGTCGATCGCTTCGGCCATGTGCGCGATCTTGGCCGCCGGCTCGATCTGTGCGCGCTCGACACGGTCGAGGCGCTCGACGATCTTGGCAAACTGGCCGTTGGCGTTGCGCGCCGTGCCGTCGAGGCTCGCCTTGAGGGCGGAAAGTTCGGCGAGTTCCGCCTTCATCGCTTGCAGCGCATTCGCTTCTGCCATGCCGGACTTCGGCGCGGCGGCGGCAACCAGCGAAAGGTGTGCCAGCCCGGAAGCGGACAGCGATCCGACGACCGCGCCGAGGCCTGCCGCCAGCGCGAGCGAAGCCGCGAGCAGTGCGAACCGTGACGACCGCGCCGGTGCCGCGACGGCGGCAGCGCCGTCCGCGGCGGCCGGTTCTTCGGCGGCTTCGCTTGGCGCTTCCGCGATCATTTCGATCGGCGCGGCCCTTCCCGCTGTATCTTGGCTCGACGCATCGCCGCGCGGCGGATCCGCTTTGATTGCTTCGGTCGAGGGCGCGCCGGCGTTTGCTTGCGGCTGCGCGGTGCTACCGCCGATAGCGGGCGAGTCGCCGGGAAGTTCCGAGGAGGCGTCGGGCTTCGCCTCTTGCGGCGTGGCCATGATGGAGGTCTCCGGATTGCGGGTCCTCCGTCGATAGCGCGGGTTTGGTTAGAAATTAGTTAGCGAGGCCTTAATCGAAGAATTAAATTTTTGTTAGTCAGCCAAGCCGTTCTCGCGGGCGAGGTCCTGGAGCGAAGCCTCAGGGCGGGCGCCGAGGTGCTGGATCACTTCGGCGGCGGCAAGCGCACCGAGCCGCCCGCAAGTGCGGTCGTCGGCGCCGCGCGCAAGGCCGCAGAGAAAACCGGCCGCGAACAGGTCGCCGGCGCCGGTCGTATCGACGACGCGCTCGACAGGGAAGGCCGGCACGGCTTCCGTTCCGTCGGGACCGATCACCAAGCAGCCTTTCTCGCTGCGCGTCACCACGGCCGCTTCGACATCGGCGCGCAACGCCGCCGCCGCGGCCTCGAAATCCGCGGTCTGATAGAGGCTGTGCAGCTCGGTCTCGTTGGCGAAGATGAGATCGACTGTGCGCGAGCGCATGAGATGAAGGAACTCGTCGCGCCAGCGATCGACGCAGAAAGCGTCGGACAAGGTCAGTGCCACGATCCGCCCGGCGTCATGGGCGATCGTCGCCGCCTTGAGGAACGCGTCCTTGGCGTTCCTTGGGTCCCACAAATAGCCTTCGAGATAGGTGACGGCGCTCGCCGCGATCATGTTGGCGTCAATGTCGGCGGGATGCAGATCCTGGGCGGCGCCGAGAAAGGTGTTCATGGTGCGCTCACCGTCGGGCGTCACCAGCACATAACAGCGTCCGGTCGGCGCGCCGTCGGCGGCCGGTGTCGTCGCGAATGCCACGCCGGCGGCGCGGATGTCATGGGCAAACGCCCGGCCAAGCATGTCGTCCTTGACCTTGCCGATAAAGGCTGCGCGCACCCCAAGGCTCGCCACGCCGACAATGGTGTTGGCGGCCGAACCGCCGGACACCTCAACCGCCGGGCCCATGGCCTGATAAATCGCCTCAGCGCGGTCGGCGTCGATCAGCGCCATTCCGCCCTTGCGCATACCTTGCCGGAGCAGGAAATCCTCTTCGGCGCGGGCAAGGACATCGACGATCGCATTGCCGATGCCGAGCACGTCGTAACGCGTCACTGTCATGAATAAACTCGCGCGGGAGCCGCACTATAGCGGCCGGCCCTTGCGGGGCAAGGCGTGGGCGTGCCATGGGGACGCCGCAAGCGGCGTCGTGCCATGGGGACGCCGCAAGCGGCGTCATGGCATGCGGCGCTCGTTTCCCACGGAGACCTTGCATGGCGTTTCAGGAACGGGTGTTTTCCGGCGTGCAGCCGACCGGCAACCTGCATCTCGGCAATTATCTCGGCGCCATCAAGCGCTTCGTCGAGCTGCAAGACCGCTACGACTGCATCTATTGCGTCGTCGACCTGCATGCGATCACCGTCTGGCAAGATCCGACCGAGCTGCCGCGCGCCATCCGCGAGGTCACCGCGGCCTTCATCGCCTGCGGCATCGATCCGGCAAAACACATCGTCTTCAACCAGAGTCAGGTCGCCGAGCACGCCGAACTCGCCTGGATCTTCAATTGCGTCGCGCGACTTGGCTGGCTCAACCGGATGACGCAATTCAAGGAGAAGGCCGGCAAGGACCGCGAGAATGCCTCGGTGGGTCTCTACGCCTATCCGACGCTGATGGCGGCCGACATCCTGGTTTATCGCGCGACCCACGTGCCGGTGGGCGAGGACCAGAAGCAGCACCTCGAACTGTCGCGCGACATCGCGCAGAAGTTCAACAACGATTTCGGCCGCTCCATCCATCACCACGGCTACGGCGACGCTTTCTTCCCGCTGCCGGAGCCGCTGATCACCGGCGAGGCGACCCGCGTCATGTCGCTGCGCGACGGCACCAAAAAGATGTCGAAATCGGAGGCCTCCGACTATTCGCGCATCAATCTCACCGACGATGCCGACGCCATCGCGCAGAAAATCCGCAAGGCGAAAACCGATCCGGAGCCGCTGCCGAGCGAGGAGGCCGGCCTGAAGTCCCGGCCCGAGGCGGATAATCTCGTTGGTATCTACGCCGCACTCGCCGGCACCACGCGCGCCGGCGTGCTGGCGCAATTCGGCAACGCGCAATTCTCGACCTTCAAATCGGCGCTGGTCGATCTGTCCGTCGCGAAACTCGGCCCGATCGGCGCGGAGATGAAACGGCTCTTACGCGATCCGGTCGCGATCGACGCCATCCTCGCGGACGGCGCCGCCCGCGCGCAAAAGCTCGCCGCCGAGACCATGCGGGCAGTCAAGGACATCGTCGGCTTCGTGCGGTCATAACTCACCGACCTGTCCGGACCGCTGCCCTTGCCCAATTTCCGCGCCCTCGACCGGCTTGTCGGACCACGCGACGCCGTGGCAGCATGAAGCGCTTCTGACGTTGTGTCGTTCGTGCCGGAGAAACAGATGTCCCGCAGGCGCCGCAGCTATGAAACCGGTCACAAGCCGAAGCTCCTCGTCGTGATCGACGACACCGAGGAGTGCGACCGCGCCGTTTATTTCGCCAGCCGGCGGGCGGCGCGCATTGGCGGCAATGTCGTTATGCTGCGGGCCATCGAAATGCACGATAAGAGCCAGCAATGGCTCGGCGTCGCCGACATCATGCGCGCGGAGGCCCACGACGAAGCCGATGCGCAACTCAGCAAGTATGCCGCGCGGGCCAACGGCATTGCCGGGATCACCCCCGAACGTGTGGTACGCGAAGGCGACAAGGCGGAAGAAATTCTCAAATTGATCGATGAAGATGAGGACATATTCATCCTCGTCCTGGCAGCGGGGACGGGAGCCGAGGGACCGGGCCCTTTGGTCGCCACTATCGGCCGTACCGCCGGGGACTATCCGATCCCGGTGGCTATCGTGCCCGGGCACCTCAACGACGAGGAACTCGACGCGCTGTCGTAGGGCGTCATTCTTTCCGAGGCCGAGGGCAGCGCGGAGCCGGGGTAGCCATGCAGCACTTGAACTTCCAATGGAATTCGCCACGTACTAAGCTAGATTCGCGAGAAGTCACGGCGCGGCCGGGGATCAGCCGGGTCAGGTGACGGAGGGCGCTATGTTCATCCAGACCGAAGCGACACCCAACCCGGCGACCTTGAAATTCCTGCCCGGAAGGCCGGTGCTCGACGCCGGAACGCTCGACTTGCGCGCCAAGGACGAGGCGGGGCAGTCGCCCCTTGCCGAGCGGCTATTCGACATCTCGGGCGTCAGCGGGGTGTTCTTCGGCTCCGATTTCATCGCGGTGACTAAGGAAACCGGCGAATGGCAGCAGCTCAAGCCGATGATCCTGGGTGCCATCATGGAGCATTTCATGTCCGGCGCGCCGCTCTTGGCGACCGGCGGTGCCGGCGAAAGCGACGCCGATGAGTTTTTCGATGCCGCCGATGCCGAGACCGTCGCCACCATCAAGGAGCTGATCGAGACGCGGGTGCGGCCGGCAGTGGCCAATGACGGCGGCGATATCACCTTCCGCGGTTTCAAGGACGGCGTCGTCTATCTGAACATGAAAGGGGCGTGCTCGGGCTGCCCGTCGTCGACGGCAACGCTGCGGCACGGCATCCAGAATTTGCTGCGGCATTTTGTACCCGACGTCACCGAAGTCCGGCCGATGTGACCCGGCGGCTCGCGCCGGACGATGGGCTTGCGTGACGATCCATGCGTGTACTCGCTATTGATACGGCGTTGGCGGCCTGTTCCGCCGCCGTGCTCGACACCGAGCATGGCAGTATCGTTGCGGCCGAGAGCCTGCCGATGACCCGTGGTCACGCCGAAGCCCTCATGCCGCTGGTGGCGCGGGTGATGCACCAAGCGGGCATCGCATTTTCCGATCTCGACCGGGTCGCGGTGACGACCGGACCCGGCAGTTTCACCGGCTTGCGCGTCGGCATCGCTGCCGCGCGCGGCATTGCACTAGCGGCCGACAAGCCGGCCGTCGGTCTATCGACGCTCACCGCCTATGCGGCCCCCCATATGGCGGAGGACGATAGCGTTCCTGTCGTCGCTGCCATCGATGCGCGGCATGGCCACGTCTACCTGCAGGTGTTCGGTCCCGGCGGCCGCACGCTGTCGGCGCCGCGGCTCGCGCCCTTGCGCGAAGCCGTGCAGGCGGCATCCGCGGCGCCGGCTTGCATCGTCGGATCCGCGGCGCAATCCGTCGCCGCCGCCCTGTCACAGGCTGACGCGGTACCCGCTGCCGTCGACGCGCGCCCGGCACCCGATATCGCTTGGGTCGCGCGCATCGGCGCCGGCTTGCCGGAAGGCCAGTCGCCGCCAAGGCCGCAATATCTCCGCGCCCCCGACGCGCAGCCGCAAAACGCCGCTCAACTGCCGCGCCGATGATGAACTTCGTCACGCGCTTGCTCGCCCGGCCCGCCCCGACCTTCGCGGAGGCGCGGGCGCATGACGCCGCCGCAATCGCCGCCGTGCATGCGGCTTCATTCCTGCGTGGCTGGGGCGAGGACGAGTTTCACCGCCTCCTCCTCGACCGCAGCGTCGTTACCCACCGTGCGGCAATGAGCCGGACGTTGATCGGGTTCATCCTGTCGCGCCTGACCGCTGCCGAGGCCGAAATTCTGTCGGTCGCCATCGCCCCGGCCTGGCGCGGACGCGGCTTCGCTCGGCCGCTCCTCGATCTGCATATCCGCCGCCTAGCCGGCCTCGGCGCTCGCGCGGTCTTTCTCGAAGTCGATCAGCAAAATGCGCCCGCCTGCCGCCTGTATCGGCAGCGCGGTTTCTACGAAGTGGGCCGGCGGCAGGGCTATTATGGCGGCGGCGCCACCGCCCTGGTGTTGCGCCGCGACCTTGGCTGACGCATGGGCGTAAACGCGGTATGATGACCATATTCCGCGAAACACAGAGAAAGGCTCAGATTCGCAAACGAATGACAGGTTCTCGCAAGCTCTACGTGAAATCCTTCGGCTGCCAGATGAACGTCTACGACTCGCAGCGTATGGCGGACACCTTGGCGCCGGAAGGCTACGTCGAGACTCCGACCGCCGAAGACGCCGATCTCATCATCCTCAACACCTGCCACATCCGCGAGAAGGCGGCGGAAAAGGTCTATTCCGAGCTGGGTCGCATGCGCCGCTTGAAGGAAGCGGCGACGGCCGACGGCCGGGATGTTCTCATCGCGGTTGCCGGCTGCGTCGCGCAGGCCGAGGGCGCTGAGATCATCCGCCGAGCCCCGGCGGTCGATCTCGTCGTCGGCTCGCAGAACTATCATCGCTTGCCCGACCTCATCGCGCGCACCAAGCGCGAGGGCAAAGCCGTCGATACCGAGTTTCCGCTCGACGACAAGTTCGACCATCTCGCTGCACCGAGCCTGGCCAGTACCCGCGCGCGCGGCGTCACCGCCTTTGTCACGGTGCAGGAAGGCTGCGACAAGTTCTGTACATTCTGCGTCGTGCCCTATACGCGCGGGGCGGAAACCTCCCGGCCGGTCGATAAGATCCTGGCCGAGGTCGAGCGGCTGGCCGACGCCGGCGTGCGCGAAATCACCCTGATCGGCCAAAACGTCAACGCCTATCACGGCGAGGGACCGGATGGACGGCCATGGTCCTTGGCGCGACTGCTCGGCTTGATCGCGCGCTTGCCCGGCATCGAGCGGCTGCGTTACACGACCAGCCATCCGCTCGACATGGGCGACGACCTGATCGCGGCGCATGGCGATTTGCCGCAACTGATGCCGCAACTGCATCTGCCGGTACAGTCGGGTTCCGACCGCATCCTTGCCGCCATGAACCGCGGGCACACGCGCGCCGATTACGTTGCGGTCGCCTCCCGGCTGCGCCAAGCGCGGCCCGATCTGGCGCTCACCTCCGATTTCATCGTCGGCTTTCCGGGCGAGACGGAGGAAGACTTCGCCGCGACGCTCAGCCTGGTCGGCGAGATCGGCTATTCCGGCGCGTTCTCCTTTAAATACTCGCCGCGCCCGGGCACGCCCGGCGCCGACATGCCCGATCAGGTGGCGGAAGCTGAAAAATCCGAACGCCTGCAGCGCCTGCAAGCGGCGATCGACTTGAGCCAGGCCGCGTTCAACCGCGACTGCCTCGGCCGCACATTCTCGGTCCTGTTCGAACGGCCGGGCCGGCACCGCGGCCAGCTGGTCGGCCGATCGCCTTATCTTCAGCCGGTTCAGATCGAGGCACCGCCCGCGCTGATCGGCGAGATCGCCCGCGTCACGATCACAGACGTCGCCAGCAACAGTTTGTTCGGCGCGCTTAACTCCGCGCCAGAGCCGGCTCTCGCCGGCGCAGGAGCTTGAATGCGGACACTCGGTCCTCCCGGGCCGGATGCCGGCTCGCTCGTGACTGCTCCGGATAATGCGGTCCAGATTGTTCTCAGCTTCGACGACAATCGCTTGGCGTCGGCCCTGTTCGGCCAATATGGTCAGAATCTCGCTTTGATCGAGCGACGGCTCGGCGTTGTCGCCACCTCGCGCGGCAATCACGTCACACTCGAAGGCACGCGCGAGGCCTGCGAGCAGGCCCGGCGCGTCCTCGAAAGCCTCTATGAGCGGCTCAAGCGCAGCGACGAACTGGTGCAGGGCGACGTCGACGGCGTCATCCGGCTCGCCTTGGCGCAGGGCTCGTTGTTCGACTTCGACCCCGCCGCCGCGCGGGAGAATTTCGAGGAGATCAATCTGCGCAAGCGGCGCGTGCGCGCCCGCACCCCGGCGCAGGACGCCTATGTTCGCGCGCTCAAGCGTCACGCTTTGGTGTTCTCGACCGGGCCGGCCGGGACCGGCAAGACCTGGCTCGCGGTGGCCCATGCCGTGCAGTTGTTCGAGCGCAAGGAGGTCGACCGCATCGTGCTGTCGCGGCCGGCGGTCGAAGCCGGCGAGCGGCTCGGTTTCCTCCCCGGCGACATGCGCGAGAAAGTCGATCCCTATCTACGGCCGATCTACGACGCGCTCTACGACCTGATGGACGCTCGCATTGTCGAACGCGCGCTGCAGACCACCGAGATAGAGATCGCGCCGCTCGCCTTCATGCGCGGCCGAACGCTGTCGAACGCGGCGGTGATCCTCGACGAAGCGCAGAATACCACCGCCATGCAGATGAAGATGTTGCTCACCCGGCTTGGCGAGAACAGCCGCATGGTGGTGACCGGCGACCCGAGCCAGGTGGACCTGCCGCCGGGTCAGACCTCGGGCCTTGCCGAGGCGGTGCGGCTGCTCGAAGGCGTCGAGGGGATCGCTCATATCACATTCACGGCCGCCGACGTGATCCGTCATGAGCTGGTCGCGCGCATCGTCGAGGCCTACGACAAGGCCGATGCGGCAAAGCGCGAGCGGCGGTAATGACGCCGATCGCGCGGAAGAAACGGGCGGCGCCCAAAGTAGCGCCCAAGATCGATGTGCTGATGCAATCCGATCTCTGGAAAGCCACGGAAGATGTCAGGCCGGTGGCGCGGCGCGCGATCCGCGAAGCGGCCGCGCTACTGGCCATGCCGGCGGCGGAGCTTGCTGTCGTGCTGACCGATGATTCGGCCATTCGCTTGCTCAACCGCGCCTGGCGCGGCGTCGATGCCCCGACCAACGTGCTATCGTTCCCGACCAAGCGTGCCGGCAACGACCCGCCGCTTATCGGCGACATCGTATTGGCCTACGAAACCATTGCCGGCGAGGCCCGTGCCGAGCACAAACCATTCGCCCATCATGTCGCCCATCTTGCCGTGCACGGTTTCCTGCATCTCTTGGGTTACGATCACGTGCGCGACGAGGATGCCGAGCTGATGGAACAGGTCGAGCTCGACGTTCTGCGGCGGCTTGCCATTCCCGATCCCTATAAGCGTCCGGCTCGAACCCTGAATCCGACGCCTGACGTCAGACCCCGATAGCCGAAGCCATGTCGCAATCCCCGACGCGCAACGAACCGACCGAGACCGAGCATCGCGGTCTTCCCATGGTCTTGCCGGAGCCGGGCGAGCTGCACGAGGGATGGCTGGCGCGCATCATGCGCATCCTGTTTGGTTGGAAGGCGGCGGCGACGCGCGCCGACCTCGAAATGGTGCTCACGACCGAGCAGCTGGAATCCGGCTTCTCCCCGACCGAAGCCGCCATGCTCAAGAATATTCTCGGCCTGCGCGATCGCCGGATCGAGAGCGTCATGGTGCCGCGCGCCGACATCGTCGCGGTGCACCAGGACATTACCATCGGCGAATTGGCCATGGTGTTCGCCGGCGCCGGCCATTCGCGGCTCGTCGTCTACAACGATAACCTCGACGATCCGACCGGCATGGTCCACATCCGCGATCTGGTCGCGTTCATGGTCGCGCGGGCGGCCATCGACCCGGCCGCCGACAGCGTCCGCGAGCAGCAGCAGTCGGCCGACCTCGACCTCGCCAATGTCGATCTGTCGATGCCGCTAGCGGCCGCCAAGATCGTCCGCGAAATCCTCTACGCGCCACCCTCGATGCCGGCGCTCGGTCTGCTCGCCAAGATGCAAGCGACACGTATTCACCTGGCACTGGTGATCGACGAATACGGCGGCAGTGACGGGCTGGTGTCGATCGAGGATCTGGTCGAGCTCATCGTCGGCGATATCGCCGACGAACATGACGAGGCCGAGCTGCCGGCAGTGACGCGCCAGAGCGACGGCTCGTTCCTCGCCACCGGGCGCGCCAGCCTCGACGACGTGCGCACGGTGATCGGCGACGAATTTGACGTCGGCGAAGCGGCGCAGGAGGTCGACACGCTGGGCGGCTACCTGGTGATGCGGGCAGGCCACGTCCCGGTCCGCGGCGAGCTGGTGCCCGGACCCGCCTCATTCGAGGCCGAAGTGCTCGATGCCGATCCGCGTCGAGTCAAGCGGGTCAAAATCTACCGCAGCAAGGACCGCCGTCCTGGTGCGGGGCGCGAACTGCCGACGCTGGTGCGACCGCCGGCGTCGCGATCAGCGCCGCGCGACGAGCCCGCTCGGCCAAACTCGAACACTCAACCGTCGCCGTGAAGCCGACGGGCCTCGTTCACACCCTCGTCCTGTCTTGGGGATGGCGGCGCTGGTTGATCGCTTTCGCCGCGGGCGCGTTATCGGCACTGGCCATGGCGCCCGTGAACGCCTGGCCGATCCTGTTCGTCACTTTCCCGACCTTGGTCTGGCTGGTTGACGGCGCCGGAGCAGGCCGTTGGCACGGCGTCATCGGCGCCGCGATAACGGGCTGGTGGTTCGGCTTCGGCTATTTGCTCGCCGGCCTTTATTGGATTGGTTATGCCTTCCTGGTCGATGCGCCGACCTTTGGCTGGCTGTTGCCGATCGCGGTCCTCGGCCTGCCGGCAATGCTTGCAGTCTTCACCGCGTTTGGCGTCGCGCTGGCGCGCCTGTTGTGGACGCGCGGGGCGACGCGCATTCTGGCTTTGGGCGTGGCGCTGACGACGGCCGAATGGTTGCGCGGTCATATTCTGACCGGTTTTCCCTGGAACGCCTTTGGCTATGCGCTGAGCTCGCCGCTGGCGCTGGCACAAAGCGCCTCGGTTATCGGCATCTGGGGCCTGACCTTTATCGCCGTTGTCGTCTTCGCCAGCCCGGCCACACTTGCTGACGATCGCACTGAAACTCATTGGGCCTGGCTGCCGTTCATCCTCAGCGTCGCCGTCCTCGCTAGCCTAGGCGGCTTCGGCGCGCTGCGGCTCGTTGGCACCCCGACGCAGATGGTCGACGGCGTGCATCTGCGCATCATGCAGCCGAACCTGCAGCAGGATGTGCGGTTCAATTATTCGACCAAGCAAGAGGTCCTGAACCGCTACATCGCGCTGTCCGACCGGGCCTCCGGTCCGCAATCGCTCGGCGTGCGCGACGCCACGCATTTGATCTGGCCGGAATCGGCCTTTCCGTTTTTCCTCACCCGGGAGCCCGACGCGCTCGCCCAGGTCACGCAGCTGCTGCGCGGCGGGACTGTCTTGATCACCGGCGCTGTGCGGCGTGCCGAACCCGTCAATCCCGCCGACCCCGCCGCCTATAATTCGATCTACGTCATCGACCGTGACGGCTCGATCGTGTCCCTCTACGACAAGGTGCACCTCGTGCCGTTCGGCGAATACCTGCCGTTGCAGCCCATCCTCGAAAGCCTCGGCCTGCAGCAGCTGACTAAACAGCGCGGCGGCTTTCTTTCCGGAGACCGTCACCGGCTCATCGCCGTCCCGGGCGCGCCGCTGGCGCTGCCGCTGATCTGCTACGAGATCATCTTTCCGGGCGAGGTGCTGCCCCAAGGCCCGCGGCCGGGCTGGATCGTCAATGTCACCAATGACGGCTGGTTCGGCATATCGAGCGGCCCCTACCAGCATCTCCAGCAGGCGCGCGTGCGCGCGATCGAAGAGGGCCTGCCGCTGGTTCGCGCCGCCAATACCGGCATTTCCGCGGTTGTCGACCCGCTTGGACGGATCGTCAATTCGCTGCCGCTTGGCAGCGAGGGCATTATCGATTCGCCGTTGCCGCGACCGATCGGGCCGCCCATCTACGCCCGCTTCGGCGATGTCCCCGCGGCCTTGATCGTTGCGCTCGCGCTGCTGGCGGTTGTTCGCCGGCGGATGCAATCGGACGGCAGAAAAATTTAGCCCTGCGCCGCCAAGCTCGTTGCCATGCCGGGGATGATGGTGCGGCGGAAACCGCGAGAGCTGTTGCCGCTTTTAGATGTATCGTCCGCCATTCCTCAACTACGCCGCGTAATATTGGCGTTGAAAAATACTCGCAGACATTAACAGCCAATGTACTCCGGGGACGATCTGTGACGAAGATCACGCTGAAAACTGGCTAGATTGCCAATATTGCATGGCAGGTTTGATATCGACAGTTGTCGCGGTAAACGCTTACATGCGCGCGCTTAGATTCAGATGTTAGTAGGGGACAGGGGGAGACGATTATTATGATGGCCAAAAAGGCGCCAAACCCAATCGACAAGTATGTCGGCAGCCGCGTGCGCATGCGCCGCATGATGCTTGGGATGAGCCAGGAGAAGCTCGGCAACGCCCTCGGCCTGACATTTCAACAAGTGCAGAAATACGAGAAGGGCACCAACCGCATCGGTGCGAGTCGCCTTCAGCAGATCGCGCAAATCCTCCAGGTGCAGGTGGCGTTCTTTTTCGAAGGCGCGCCCACCGTCGGGTCAGGCAGCCGTACCGACGGCATGAGCGAGGCGCCCTCACCCGCTTACGTTTCCGACTTTCTCGCCACTTCGGACGGCTTGGCTCTCACCAAAGCATTCATGCGCATCGCCGACTCCAAATTGCGGCGCCGCATCGTCGACCTTGTCGAGCAAATCGCCATTTACGACAGACGCTGATGCAGCCTTCGCGCGGCGTCGGCCTCGCCCACATTTCGCCCACATCTTGACCGCGCGAATGGACGCTGCAACAACCTGTCGCGGATCAGCGTGCGGCCTCATCGCACTATGCGCCGATGCGGCGATTGGTCAGCCTTACGAGGGGAGTATTTCGCAGTGCGACGTGCAAACTACCTGTTCACGAGCGAGTCCGTGTCGGAAGGGCACCCGGACAAGGTTTGCGACCAGATCTCGGACGCCATACTCGATGCCTTCCTCGAGAACGACATCAAGCTCGGCATTGCCGACCAGAGCAAAGTCAATACGCGGCTTGGCTGCGAAACGCTGTGCACGACGAATAAAATCGTCATCGCCGGCGAGGGCCGTGGCCAAGCGCCCTTTTTCCACAAGCACGGCGCCAAAGCGGTGGTCAATCGCGAGCTGATCACGGAAATCGCCCGCGGCGTGGTCAAGGATATCGGCTACGACCAGGATGGGTTCTCCTATTACGGGGCCGACGTCGAGGTGCTGCTGCACGGCCAGTCACCCGACATCGCCATGGGCGTCGACGCAAAAAAGAAGAAAAACGGCGAGGAAGAAGGCGCCGGCGACCAGGGCATGATGTTCGGCTTCGCCTGTACCGAGAGCGAGGTCTATGAAAAAGGCTCGTTCATGCCGGCGCCAATTTATTTCGCGCATAAGATCCTCAAAGTGCTGGCTGATAAGCGCCGCTCGGGCGCCTTGTTCGACCTTCAGCCCGACGCCAAGAGCCAAGTGACGGTGAAATACGTCGACGGCAAGCCGGTCGGCTGCACCAAGGTCGTGGTGTCGACGCAGCACCACGGGCAGACCCGCAACGGCAAGAAATACACGCCGGGCATGGTCAAGGAGATGATCGCCGATGCGGTCGAGTCGGCGCTGCCGCAAGGTTGGATGCCGAAGAAGACCGGCGACTTCCTGGTGAATCCAACGGGGAATTTTGTCATCGGCGGTCCGGACGGCGATTGCGGCCTGACCGGCCGCAAGATCATCGTCGATACCTACGGCGGCTATGCCCCGCATGGCGGCGGCGCCTTCTCCGGCAAGGACCCGACCAAGGTGGACCGCTCGGCCGCCTACGCCGCGCGCTATCTCGCCAAGAACGTGGTCGCCGCCGGCCTCGCCGACAGCTGCACCATCCAGATCGCCTACGCGATCGGCGTTGCCGATCCGATGTCGATCTATGTCGACACGCACGGCACCGGTAAGGTCGAGGAGGCGAAGCTGCAGAGGGTGTTGCCGGAGCTGTTCCCGCTGCGCCCGACCAACATTCGCCGTGCGCTCAAGCTCAACCGGCCGATCTATCGCCGCACCGCCGCCTACGGCCATTTCGGCCGGGCTCCCGATAAGGACGGCGGCTTCTCCTGGGAGCGAACGGACCTCGCCGACGCACTCAGGCGGGGTCTGCGCTGAGCATCGTTACCGGAGAATGCCGGCGTCATGGCCGGCCGCCGGCCATCCACGTCTTTGATATACCGGCGAGGCAAAGACGTGGATGGCCGCGACATAGGCGAGCGAAGCGACGCCGTTCTTTGAACGGCTATGCGCGGCCATGACGGCTGATGGATCACGAACTGCATCACCCGCGCGCCTTCTTCGGCCGCCGCAAGGGCCACAAGCTGCGCAAGCGGCAGGCGGAACTCTTTGACACGTTGCTGCCCGTTCTGGCGCTCGATCTTTCGCAACCCGCTCCGGCCGAGCTTCCCGCGCTGTTTCCCGTGCCGGTCGACGAAGTGCAGATCGAGATCGGCTTTGGCGGCGGTGAAAATATGATTGCGCAGGCCGCGGCGCGGCCGCGGACGGGATTTATCGGCGTCGAGCCTTTCGTCAACGGCATGGCCAAGGCGCTGGCGGCGATCGAGGGCGCCGGCCTGCAAAATATCCGTCTGCATTTCGACGACGCCGCAAGCCTGATGGTCTGGCTGCCTGACGCATCATTGGCGCGCATCGATCTCATTCACCCCGATCCCTGGCCGAAACGTCGGCATTGGAAGCGGCGCTTTGTTCAGGATGCGACCATCGCGCAGTTCGCCCGCATCCTGCAGCGCGGCGGCGAGTTGCGCTTCGTCACCGACGTTGCCGACTACGCCGCCTGGACGTTGCAGCGTTTCCTGCGCGCGGCCGCATTTGCATGGACGGCGCAGCGCGCCGACGATTGGCGCAACGCATGGCCCGACTTTACCCCGACGCGCTATCACGCCAAGGCTGCGCGCGAGCAGCGGACACCTTGCTTTCTGATTTTCCGCAAACTTTGAATGCTCGCCGCCCCCGGCGCCCGCCATGGCGCCTCCGTACCGGCCTTGCAACTGCCGCAGGAACCGCTATATTCGCCGGGTCCGTCATTGGATACCTCATAGCGGTCGGTTGATCCGAACGGTTTTGAGAGTGGGCCCCCCGGGACCCGCTCTTTTTTATTACCTGAGGTCCGACGGTTCCTTTGCCGGACGCATGTGCAGGACGCCCGCGAACAGCATGGACGACAAGCTTTCGACCTTTGCCGACGAGCCGCGGCTCATCACCGAGCCGGGACGCGCGGCGCGTGTCGCCGCCATTGTTGGACCGGTGCTCGCCGAGCTTGGCTGTCGGCTGGTGCGGGTGCGCGTTTCGGGATCCGCCGGCTGCACAGTGCAGGTCATGGCCGAGCGGCCGGATGGCACCATGACCATCGAGGATTGCGAGGCCGTCTCGCGGGCGCTGTCGCCGGTGCTCGACGTCGCCGACCCGATCGAAGGTCCCTACCGGCTGGAGATTTCTTCGCCCGGCATCGACCGGCCGCTGGTGCGACGCAGCGATTTCGACCGCTATGCCGGCCACGCCGCCCATATCGAGATGCTGGAGCCGATCGACGGCCGCAAGCGTTTTCGCGGCGAACTGATCGGCGCCGAAGGCGAGTGCGTCCGTCTCCGCCGCAGCGATCCCGCGGCGGAAAACTCGGAAATCCTGTTGCGTATCGACGATATGATGGAAGCGAGGCTCCTTCTCACCGATGCGCTCGTTTCCGAATCGCTGCGGCGAAGCAAGCGTGGCGGCAAACTTGGAGAGCGCGACGCCCGCGCGCGGAAAGCTTACGGGCAGGAATCACACCCATCGAAACACATGGTCACGACGCCGGGCGAAAGACCGGCGCGTGAGCCAGCCAAAGGAGACTGATGATGGCGACGGTAAGCGCCAATAAACTCGAACTGTTGCAGATCGCAGACGCGGTCGCCCGAGAAAAGGCGATTGACCGCAAGATCGTGCTCGGCGCCATGGAGGACGCGATCGCCAAGGCGGCGCGGTCGCGCTACGGCAGCGAGACCGAAGTGCGTGCGGAGATCGATCCGAAGAGCGGCGAACTTCACCTGTCCCGCCACATGCTCGTGGTAGACACGGTGGAGAATTCGGCGTCACAGATCAGCCTTGAAGATGCGCGCCGGCGGCATCCGGCCGCGCAGATCGGCGACACCATCGCCGACCCGCTGCCGCCGCTGGAATACGGCCGCATCGCCGCGCAATCGGCGAAGCAGGTGATCGTGCAGAAAGTGCGCGAGGCCGAACGCGACCGTCAGTACGACGAGTACAAGGACCGCATCGGCGACATCGTCAACGGCATCGTCAAGCGTGTCGAGTACGGCAACGTGGTGGTCGATCTCGGCCGCGGCGAAGCGATCGTGCGGCGCGACGAGATGCTGCCGCGCGAGGTTTTCCGCAACGGCGATCGTATCCGCGCCTATATCTACGACGTTCGCCGCGAGCAGCGCGGGCCGCAGATCTTCCTGTCGCGCACGCATCCGCAATTCATGTCCAAGCTGTTCGCGCAGGAGGTGCCGGAAATCTACGACGGCATCGTCGAGGTCAAGGCGGTTGCGCGCGATCCCGGTTCGCGCGCCAAGATCGCGGTGGTCTCCCGCGATTCCTCGGTCGATCCGGTCGGCGCCTGCGTCGGCATGCGCGGCTCGCGCGTGCAGGCGGTGGTCAACGAGCTGCAGGGCGAGAAGATCGACATCATCCCCTGGTCGCATGACATCGCCACCTTCGTCGTCAACGCCTTGGCGCCCGCCGAAGTCGCCAAAGTCGTGCTCGACGAGGAACGCGAGCGCATCGAGGTGGTGGTCCCCGATCAGCAGCTTTCGCTCGCCATCGGCCGTCGCGGCCAGAACGTCCGGCTTGCCTCCCAGCTTACCGGCTGGGACATCGATATCCTGACCGAACAGGAGGAGTCGGAACGCCGTCAGGCCGAATTCGAGAACCGCACCCGCATGTTCATCGAGGCGCTCAACGTCGATGAGGTGATCGGGCAATTGCTGGCCTCAGAGGGCTTCACCTCGGTCGAGGAGCTGGCGCTGGTTGACACCAAGGAAATCGCCGGCATCGAAGGCTTCGACGAGGATACCGCCGGCGAGTTGCAGACCCGGGCGCGCGAATACCTCGCCAAGATCGAGGCCGAACTCGACGCCAAGCGTCAGGAGCTCGGGGTCGAGGACGCGCTCAAGGACGTGCCCGGCGTCACCACGGCCATGCTGGTCCGCTTCGGCGAGAACGGCGTCAAGACGGTCGAGGACCTTGCCGGATGCGCCACCGACGATCTCATGGGCTGGACCGAGCGCAAGGACGGCGAGACCGTGCGGGAGGCCGGCATTCTCGACGGCTTCGACATCTCACGGGAAGAGGCCGAGGCACTCGTCATGCAGGCCCGGCTGAAAGCGGGTTGGGTCGAAGAGGCCGATCTCGCTCCGCCGGCTGCCGAGGAAACCCCGCAGCCTGAGGCGCAGGCCTAAAAGAGCAGAACGCGCGCATGGTCGCCCAACCCGGACAAGAGATCGAAGCCGTCATCGAGCTCGACAGCGGACCATTCGCGCGCCAACGCGAACGGCTGTGCGCGGCCACCCGCACGGTGCGGCCGATCTCCGACCTGATCCGATTTGTCGTCGGGCCGGACGGCAAGGCGGTCGCCGATGTCAAAAATAAGCTGCCGGGACGAGGCATCTGGGTCACGGCGACGCGGGACGCCCTGGGCGAGGCGATCAAGCGCAAAGCCTTTGCCCGCGGGTTCAAGCGGGAGGTTCGCCTCGGCGCGGATCTGGTAGCTCGCACCGAGCTGCTGCTCGAAAGGGCCGTCCTCGATGCCCTGGCCGTAGCCGGTAAGGCCGGTCTCGTCGCGGCGGGCTTCGCCAAAACCGAGGCGGCGCTGACACATGCGGACGCCATAGCGCTTTTGCACGCTGCCGAGGCTTCTTCCGAGGGTGTTCGCAAGCTCGACGCGGCAATGCGCCGCCGACGAGCGGGCCAGTCCCTCGTTGTGATTGGATTCCTGACCTCGGCGCAATTGGATTTGGCATTGAACCGCCCAAATGTGATACATGCAGCCCTGCTCGCCGGCCCTGCGAGCGAGACCTTTTTGGCGCGCTGTCGGCGCCTTGAACGGTTTCGGGTCGGCGACCAGCACAATAAGGCCGGTGAGGGCTGCGCCGAACTAAGCCGGCCAAGGATATGATGCGTATGACCGAGACGACCAAGAATAGCGGCGAGAAACTGAGCGTAAGTTCGACCAAGACGCTGACGCTGAAACGCGGCGGCGTCGAGCAAGGCGTCGTTCGGCAGAGCTTCAGCCATGGCCGCAGCAAGGCGGTCGTGGTCGAGAAGGTGAAGCGTCGCATCGCCGGTCCCGGGGAGGCCAAGCCGGAACCCGTCGCGCCGGCAGACCGTGGCGCAGCGGCCAAGCGCGGCGTCGCGACCGCTAAAGCACCGGCTGCCGCGGCGGCTGCGCCGGCGACAGTTGCCACGCCTGCGCTGAAGCCTTCCGGCGTCGTGCTGCGCACGCTCACCGAAGAAGAGCGCAGCGCGCGCGCTCATGCGCTCGCTGACGCACGCCTGCGCGAGGCGGAAGAGCGCAAGATCGCCGAGGAAGAAGCGCGCGTTCGCCAGAGCCGCGAAGAAATCGAACGCGCCGAGCGCGCGGCCGCGGAAGCGCGCAAACTGAATGAAGAAGTCCGCCGCAAGCACGACGAGGAAACCAAGCGCAAGGCCGACGAGGTCGCCAAGAAGCGCTTTGGCGCCGACACCGTGGCGGCCAAGCCCGGCGCGCGTCCGGCGCTCGAAGCCGACGAAGAAGAAGCCCCGCGCACCGCGCGCCGCGGCGGCGGCGCCGCCGCACGGCCGGCGCCCGCGCCCAAGGCGCCGCGCGGCGGCGCCGAGAAGCGCCGCGGCCGGCTCACGGTCGTGACCGCGCTGTCCGCCGACGAGGTGCGCGAACGTTCGGTCGCTTCGTTCCGGCGCCGCGTCCAGCGTATGACCGGCCACCGCGACAGCGAACCGAAGGAAAAGATCGTTCGCGAAGTGACGATTCCGGAGACGATCACGATCCAGGAGCTGGCCAATCGCATGGCCGAGCGCGCGGTCGACGTCATCCGCATCCTGATGCAGCAGGGTCATATGGCCAAGATCACCGATACGATCGACGCCGATACCGCTCAGCTCATCGCCGAGGAACTCGGCCACACCGTGCGGCGCGTCGCCGAGTCCGACGTCGAAGAAGGCATGTTCGATGCTCCGGACGATCCGGCAAACCTGCTGCCGCGGGCTCCGGTGGTCACCATCATGGGCCACGTCGATCACGGCAAGACGTCGCTGCTCGATGCGATCCGCTCGACCGATGTCGCGGCCGCCGAGGCCGGCGGCATCACCCAGCATATCGGCGCTTATCAGGTGAAATCGCCTTCGGGCGGCCGCATCACCTTCATCGATACGCCCGGTCACGCCGCGTTTACCGCCATGCGCGCGCGCGGCGCCAAGATCACCGACATTGTGGTGCTGGTGGTCGCCGCCGACGACGGCGTCATGCCGCAGACCGTAGAGGCGATCCACCATGCCAGGGCGGCGAAGGTACCGATCATCGTCGCCATCAACAAAATCGACAAGCCGGACGCCAAGCCTGAGCGCGTGCGCACTGAGTTGCTGCAGCACGAGATCCAGGTCGAATCGTTGGGCGGCGAGGTGCTGGAGGTCGAGGTTTCGGCGAAGGAGAAGCGCAACCTCGACCGGCTGCTCGATGTCATCGCGCTGCAAGCGGAGGTGCTCGAGCTCAAGGCGAACCCGAACCGTCCAGCCGAAGGCACCGTGATCGAGGCGCGGCTCGATCGCGGCCGCGGCCCGGTCGCGACCGTTCTGGTGCAGCGCGGCACGCTCAAGCCGGGCGACGTTGTCGTCGCCGGTTCCGAATGGGGTCGCGTGCGCGCGCTCGTTTCGGACACCGGGCATGCCGTGGTGGCGGCGGGGCCGTCGATGCCGGTCGAGGTGCTCGGCTTCAACGGCACGCCCGAGGCGAGCGACCGGCTGGCGGTGGTCGAGTCGGAAGCGCGGGCCCGCGAGATCGCCGATTACCGCGCGCGGCAAAAGCGGGAAATTTTGGCGGCGCGGCAGACCGGCATGCGCGGCTCGCTCGAGCAGATGATGAGCCAGATCAAGACCGCGGGGCGCAAGGAAGTCCCGCTGGTGATCAAGGGCGACGTGCAAGGCTCGGTCGAGGCGATTGTCGGGGCGCTGGACAAGCTTTCCACCGAAGAGGTCGTCGCGCGCGTGATCTTCGCCGGCGTCGGCGGCATCACCGAGTCCGACGTGACGCTGGCGGAAGCTTCCGGCGCGGTCGTCATCGGCTTCAACGTTCGCGCCCACAAGGAAGCGCGCGAAGCCGCCGAGCAGGCCGGTATCGAAATTCGCTATTACGACATCATCTACGCGCTGGTCGACGACGTGAAGAAGGCGATGTCGGGATTGCTGCCGCCGACGCTGCGCGAGACCACGCTCGGCAACGCAGTCATTCTCGAAGTCTTCAAGGTCTCGAAGGTCGGCAATGTCGCCGGCTGCCGGGTGACCGACGGTGTCGTCGAGCGCGGCGCCAACGTGCGGCTGATCCGCGACAACGTCGTCGTCCACCAGGGCAAGCTGTCGCAGCTCAAGCGCTTCAAGGATGACGCGCGCGAAGTCGTCGCCGGCCAGGAATGCGGGATGGCTTTCGAAAACTACCAGGATATGAAGGTCGGCGACATCATCGAGTGTTATCGGGTGGAGAGCGTGCAGCGGACGCTGTGAGTTCAACACTCACGTTCGCGGCTCCCGCCGTCACTGCAGCCAAAGTCGTTGTCAACGACGTAAGATGGATGCCCGGGTGAGGCCCGGGCAGAAGAGAAAATGCCACGTCACCACCATCGCGAGCAATCCGCTGGCGGCTCGCAACGCCAGCTTCGGGTCGGCGAATTGATCCGCCACGAGCTCGCCGACATGCTGTCGCGCGGCGACATCCACGATCCCGTCATCGAAGCGCACTTGATCACGGTGCCCGAGGTGCGCATGAGCCCCGACCTGCGGCTGGCGACGGTCTACATCATGCCGCTTGGCGGACGCGACGAAGAAGCGGTGCTCGAAGCGCTCGAACGCCACAAACGCTATGTTCGCGGCGAAATCTCCCGGCGCGTTAACCTGAAATTTGCGCCTGAAATCCGCTTTCGCATCGACGAACGATTCGACGAGGCGGAACGAATCGAGAAGCTTCTGCGAACGCCCGAAGTGCAACGCGATCTCGGCGGCGAAAAGGACGAGTGATGTCGGCAACGAACAATATTTTGTCCGTCCCCGGGGAGGCGGCCGACCCCGGCCGCGACCTCGCGCTCGCGGTGGAACCTGGTTCCCGCTCGCAAGAGAAAAAGGAAAACAAGAAGCGGCCAAAGAGAGACGTGCACGGCTGGGTGGTGCTCGACAAACCGGTCGGCATGACATCGACCCATGCTGTGGCGGTGATCAAGCGCCTGTTCGCCGCCAGGCGCGCCGGTCACGCCGGGACGCTCGATCCGCTGGCCTCCGGCTGCCTGCCGATCGCGCTGGGCGAAGCGACCAAGACCGTGCCGTTCGTCGTCGACAGCCGCAAGACCTATGTCTTTACCGTGCGCTGGGGCGAGGAACGCGACACCGACGATGCCGAGGGCCGCGTCGCCGCGACCAACGCCATCCGCCCCGACGCCGCGGCGATTCGGGCGCTACTGCCGCGCTTTACCGGCACCATCGAGCAGGTTCCGCCGCGCTTTTCCGCCGTGAAGATCGAAGGCGAGCGGGCCTACGATCTCGCCCGCGAGGGGCAAACGGTCGAGATTGCCCCGCGCGCGGTAACCATACACCGGCTCGATTTGGTTGAAATCGCCGATCCGGATCATGCCCTCTTCGCCACCGAGTGCGGCAAAGGGACCTATGTACGGGCGCTCGCCCGCGATCTCGGCCGCGCGCTCGGCGCGCTGGGCCACGTTTCCGCGCTGCGCCGCAGCCGGGTCGGTCCGTTTGGCGAAAGCAGCATGATTCCGCTGGAACAGCTCGAATCTTTGTGCCATAGAGCGGCCGCTGGCGAGGGTCACCTCGCCGACATCCTCCTGCCGATTGAGACCGCGCTGGACGACATCCCGGCGCTGGCCGTAAGCCCGGCAGACGCGGCAAGGCTCCAGCGGGGCCAAGCCGTATTAATGCGCGGACGGGACGCTGCCGTCCTCAGTGGCATGGTCCAGGTCGCTTCGGGCGGTCAAATCGTGGCCATTGCCGAGGTCGACCGCGGCGAGATCGTCCCCAAGCGCGTGTTTAATTTGACCGGCGTCACAGGTCGCGCCGGCAGACAAAAAGGTTGGTGACGATGTCGATTACGACCGCGCGTAAGGCGGAGGTTATCAAGACGTACTCCCTCAAGTCCGGTGACACGGGTTCGCCCGAAGTGCAGGTTGCGCTGCTTTCGGAGCGGATCAACAACCTGACAGATCACTTCAAGGCCCACATCAAAGACAACCACTCGCGGCGCGGGCTGTTGAAGCTCGTGTCGCAGCGGCGCCAGATTCTCGACTATCTTCGGCGCACGGATGAGGGGCGTTACAAGGAGTTGATTGAACGGCTGGGTATTCGCCGTTGAAAAGTTTGCGCGCGGGAGACCCCGCGCGTTCCGTGGCGGAGCGAAAGAGGCGCCCGCTCACAAGTGCGGCAGCAAAGCTGCCGATTGGAGCGACGGGCAAGTGTCCGTCCACATCAAGGGAGGGTCCGGAGGCCATGGCAGGATCGCCAGACGCTGGCAGGCTTGACAGCACCCGTGCTGCGCCGACAGCGTCTCGCCGTCTTGCTTATGGCTTTCGCACTTTTCGCGAAAACCATGAGAGACAATCGCAATGTTCAACATTCATCGTGTGCAACTTGACTGGGGTGGCCGCAAGCTCACGCTAGAGACCGGCAGACTGGCGCGCCAAGCCGACGGAGCGGTGTTCGCTTCTTACGGCGACACCACCGTCATCGCGACCGTGGTCGCCGCCAAACAGCCGAAGGAAGGCATCGACTTCCTGCCGCTGACGGTCAACTACCAAGAAAAATATTACGCGGCGGGCCGCATTCCGGGCGGCTATTTCAAGCGCGAGGGCCGGCCGACCGAAAAGGAGACGCTGACCTCGCGGCTGATCGACCGGCCGATCCGGCCGCTGTTCGCCGACGGCTGGCGCTGCGATACCCAGGTCATCATCACCACACTGTCGCACGATCTGGAAAACGACCCCGACATCGTGGCAATGGTCGCGGCTTCCGCGGCGCTGACGCTGTCGGGGCGGGTCGGCTTCATCAACAACGAATACGTGCTCAACCCGCAGATCGACGAGATGTCGGAAAGCCAGCTCGATCTCGTCGTCGCCGGCACGCAAGACGCGGTGCTGATGGTGGAATCGGAGGCCAAGGAGCTGTCGGAAGAAATCATGCTCGGCGCCGTGATGTTCGGCCATCGGCATTTCCAGCCGGTGATCGAGGCCATCATCAAGCTCGCCGAGAAGGCGGCGAAGGAGCCGCGCGAGCTGACGCTGCCCGACAATGCATCGCTCGAGAAAGAGATGCTCGGCCTGGTCGAGAACGAGCTGCGCGCCGCCTATGCCATCCCCGACAAGATGGCGCGGCACAATGCCGTCGAAGCCGTTAAAGAGCGGGTCACCGGGCATTTCTCACTGGAAGGCGCGGAGAAATTTCCGAAGTTGCAGGTCACCGGCGTCTTCAAGGAGCTGGAAGCCAAGATCGTGCGCTGGAACATTCTCGACACCGGCCATCGCATCGACGGCCGCGACGTCAAGACCGTGCGCTCGATCGTCGCCGAGGTCGGCGTGCTGCCGCGTACCCACGGCTCCGCGCTGTTCACCCGGGGCGAGACCCAGGCGCTGGTGGTGGCGACGCTGGGCACCGGCGAGGACGAGCAGTGGATCGACGCGCTGCAGGGCACCTACAAGGAATCGTTCCTGCTGCACTACAACTTCCCGCCGTTCTCGGTCGGCGAAACCGGACGCATGGGCGCGCCCGGACGGCGTGAAATCGGCCACGGCAAGCTGGCGTGGCGTGCGATCCATCCGGTGCTGCCGGAAAAGACGGAATTTCCCTACACCATCCGCGTCGTGTCGGAGATCACCGAATCGAACGGCTCCTCCTCGATGGCGACCGTCTGCGGCACCTCGCTGGCGCTGATGGACGCCGGCGTGCCGCTGAAGCGGCCGACCGCCGGCATCGCCATGGGGCTGATCCTCGAGGAGAAGCGCTACGCGGTGCTCTCGGACATCCTCGGCGACGAGGACCATCTCGGCGACATGGACTTCAAGGTTGCTGGCACCGAGCGCGGCGTCACCTCGCTGCAGATGGACATCAAGATCGCCGGCATTACCGAAGAGATCATGCAGGTGGCGCTGGGTCAGGCCAAGGACGGCCGCATGCACATCCTCAATGAGATGAGCAAGGCGATCACCCAGCACCGCGCCGAGCTCGGCGAGCATGCGCCGCGTATCGAGATCATGCAGATCCCGGTCGACAAGATCCGCGAAGTGATCGGTTCCGGCGGCAAGGTGATCCGCGAGATCGTGGAGAAGACCGGCGCCAAGATCGACATCCAGGACGACGGCACGATCAAGATCGCTTCGGCCAAGGCGGAATCGATCAAGGCGGCGATCAACTGGATCAAATCGATCGCCTCGGAGCCGGAGGTCGGGCACATCTACGACGGTACCGTCGTCAAGGTCATGGACTTCGGCGCCTTCGTGAACTTCTTCGGCGCCAAGGACGGCCTCGTGCACATCAGCCAGCTGGCGCCGCGCCGGGTGCAGAAGACCACCGATGTCGTCAAGGAAGGCGACAAGGTGAAGGTCAAGCTGCTCGGCTTCGACGAGCGCGGCAAGGTACGGCTATCGATGAAGGCCGTCGATCAGGCGACCGGCGAAGACATCGAGGCCAAGTCGAAGGCGGAGGGCGGCGAGGGCCAAGCCGCAGCCGCCGGGGAATAGTCTCGCTGCGAACAAGCGGCGGCGGCGCGAGCGGCGGCATAAGCTGCCGCTCGTTTGCTTCAATTGGCAATCGGTATTGGCTTCGCGGCGCCGCCGTATTTCGGCTTGAAGATCAAGAGCAGCGGAAGGACGGCCAGCGTCGCGATCATCAAGAACTTGTAATCGTCGATATACGCGATGATCTGCGCCTGCCGGGTAATGACGGCGTCGAGCGCGGCGCGCCCGGATGCCGTCAGCGGATTCCAGAAATGCGCGATCGTCGGGTCTTCGAACCCGCGGTTGACGGCGGTGACGTGCGCAACGATGTCGGCGTGATTGATCTGGGTGTTGCGCGTCAACAGCGCGTTCACGATCGAAATGCCGATACTGGAGCCGATGTTGCGCGAGAGATTGTAAAAGCCAGCGCCTTCGGTGCGGTGCTGCGGCGACAGCGTGGCTAGCGTCACGGTGCTCAGCGGCACGAACAGGAAGCCGAGCCCGGCGCCCTGAACGAATCCGACGCCGATGATCGTCTCCTGCGACACGTCCGGAGTCCAACCGGTCATCGCGTAGAACGACCATGCCGTCACGGCAAGACCGACACCGAGCAACAGGCGGGTGTCGATCCGGCCGACCAGGCGCCCGGCAACCAGCATTGAAATCATGGTGCCGATGCCGCGCGGCCCCATCACGATACCGGCGGTGGAAACCGGATAGTCCATGAGTTCCTGAAGAAACGGCGGCTGCAGCGCCATCGACGCGTAGAGCGTCAGCCCGACGACGGCCATGAACAGCGTGCCGGTCGTGAAATTGCGATCGCGAAACAATGCCGGTCTGACAAAGGGCTTGTCGACGGTGAAGGTGTGCACAAGAAACAGATAAAGCGCCGAGGCCATGACGATCGCCTCGATGACGATCTCACCGGAATTGAACCAATCCTTGATTTCGCCGCGATCGAGCATGAGCTGAAGCCCGCCGACGGCGAGACTCAACGTGCCGAAGCCGAACCAATCCAGCTTCTGGCCGGCATTGCGCTGGGAGTCCGGCAGAAAAACCATCATGCCGAGCAGCGCAATAATGCCGATCGGAAGATTGATGTAGAAGACATAGCGCCAGCTGTAGTTCTCGGTCAGCCAGCCGCCGAGAACCGGACCGAACACCGGGCCGACCATGACCCCGACCCCGAACAGCGCCATGGCAAAACCCTGCCGCTCGCGCGGATAGGCGCCGAGCAGAACGGTCTGCGACAGCGGCACCAGCGCCGCGCCGAACGCGCCCTGCAGCACCCGGAACACCACGATTTCCGTCAATGATTGCGCGGCGCCGCACAGCATCGAGACGACGGTGAAGCCGGCGACGGAGACCAGAAACAGCCGCTTGATGCCGAACCGGCTGGCGAGGAATCCGGTCGGCGGCGTCATGATCGCGGCCGCCACGATATAGGACGTCAGCACCCAGTCGATCTCGTCCTGGCTCGCCGAGACGCTGCCCTGCATGTAGGGCAGCGCTACGTTGGCGATGGTGGTGTCGAGCGCCTGCATCAGCGTGGCAAGGATCACGCAGACGGTGATCGCCGCGCGATTGCCCCCGTCTGGAAGCGCGGAGTCGGAAGCCATCACTTGCCTCGCGGGCCGCCGCCGAACCAGGAGGTAAGGAAGTCCGGAAAGCCGCGTGCATGCCCGGTATCGACATTGACCACGACGCTCATGCCGGCGCGCAACGGCGGCAGCGTCTTGTCGCTGGTGTCGAGGCGAATGCGCATCGGCACGCGTTGCACGACTTTCACCCAATTCCCGCTGGTGTTCTGCGCCGGCAGCAGCGCGAACTCCTGCGCCGCCGCCGGGCTGATGCTCTGAACGGTCGCCTGCCACACCGCGTTCGGATAGGTGTCGACCGTCACCGTGGCCGCCTGCCCCGCGCGCACGTGGGTCAACTCCGTCTCTTTCGGCTGCGCATCGACCCAGACGTGATCGGTGTCCACCAGATAGAAGGCGGTGGTCGAGGCGGCGAGGTAGCGGCCGGGCGCGGTGGCGGGCACGTCGGTCACAATCCCCGAGAACGGCGCCTTGACGACCGTGTCGTTAAGCTGGCGCTGGGCTTCGTCGAACTGCGCTTTCGCCTGCAAATATTGCGGCAGCTCCGTGGTCGGGGTGTCCGCGTTGCCGCCGAGCCGGGCCAGTTGCACCTGCGTCTGCTCCCGCAAGGACTGCAGCTTGCTGGTGTCGGTTTGCAGCGCGTATTTCGCCTGGTCGTAGGTCGCTTGCGTGCCGGCGCCGTTGTGCAGCAGCATCTCTGCGCGGTTGTAATTCGTCTGATCCAGATCGACCTGCGCCTGCTGGGCCGCGACGTCGCTCAGCATGCGCTTATAGTCCTGCTTCATCGCATCGAGCGTGAGCGCCACCTGCGCCAGGTTGGCTTTGGCGCTGTCGACGGCGATCTGGAACTGCCGGGGATCGAGACGATAGAGAATCTGCCCCGCCGTCACGTACTGATTGTTGGTCACGTCGACGTCTTGCACCATGCCGGAGACGTCGGTCGAAATGCCGACTTTCTCGGCATTGACATACGCATCGTCGGTCGACATCACCTGACCGCCGGTGACATACCAATAGCCGGCTACGATGAGGACAAGCGGCAGCAGCGCAAACAACGCCCAGCGCGTCCGCTGTCGGCGTCTGAGCTGACGCACCTTGTCGGTGGCGGCGGTCCGTTCGCGAGAGCGCTTGCCCGGCGGAACGGCCGGTGCGATCGACGGCCTCGGAGTTTCCGGCGCTTCGTCACGCGGCGGCACGGATTTGCGAAGGGCTTCAGCCATAGTGCCGTTCCCCCCGCGCGCCGTCGGCATCGCGTTGCTGCTGAATCAGCCGGCGCAAATTGTCCTTCACGAGGGCAAGCTTGGACACCATTTGCTCGACGCTCTGGCGTTCGACGCCCTCGAGCGTGCTCGCCATCGTTTCTTCGCCGAGGGCGCCGAGCCGTTCGAGCACCGGCCGCGCCGCCGCGGTGAGAAACAGCCGCTTGGCGCGGCGGTCCGTCGGATCAGGGCGACGCTCGATGAGCCCGCTGTCGCAGAGCTTGTCGAGCAGCCGTGTCAGCGTGATTGGCTGCAAATCGAGGAGCTCGGCGAGTTCCGATTGATTGAGACCCTGGCAGCGGTCGAGCCGCACCAGGACCGCCCACTGGGCGCGGGTCATCCCGAACCGCGCCGCCTTATGGTCTGCATAGGTGCGCAGCAAGCGCGCTACATCATTGAGTAAAAAAGCGAATTCGCGGTTGCGCGAGGGAGGCGGCATGGGGCGACCTTGGGTGATTCCTTATTGCGGGCAGCATAATATAAGGTAACTTATGATTTCTATACGGGTTGCCGCAGAGCTGCCTTGCAGGAAAATCATTCCAAGGAAGCCGCGGGGTCCGAGGCTTCAGGCGAGCCCGCGCTCGGCGAAGGCAGCCATATGGTGATTGGCAGCTTCCTGCGCGTAGCAGCAGAACACCACCGTATCGACGCTCCGCGGCGACGCCGCCAGCTCAGAGGCGACGGTCCCCACGGCGATACGCGCCGCACGATCGGGCGGAAATCGATAAATGCCGGTCGAGATCGCCGGAAATGCGATCGATACAAGCCGATGCGCCGCGGCAAGATCGAGCGCGGTGCGATAGCAGGAGGCCAGCAGATCCTCTTCGCTCTTGCCGCCGCCGCTCCAGACCGGCCCGACCGCGTGGATCACATGCTTCACCGGCAGCCGATAGCCGCGTGTGACCTTTGCTCCGCCGGTCTCGCAGCCGCCGAGGGTGCGGCACTCGGCGAGCAATTCCGGCCCCGCCGCGCGATGGATGGCGCCGTCAACACCGCCGCCGCCGAGTAGGGTGCGGTTGGCGGCATTGACGATCGCGTCGAGCGCAAGCGTCGTGATATCGGCAACACATATCTCGAGCCGGGCGGAGCCGACTTCAGCGGTCAGAAGCGGCGCGACGTTTGCCATGGCGAGATTTTCGTTCGACGCATGCGCTAAGCTCATCACGCCCATTCGGCCTGCGCTTCGGCCCGCAAATCCACGGTGCTGCGCACGCCGATATCGTCGAAATGCTCGTCGAGGAAGCGCCGAGCCGCCCGCTTGCCGCTGACTTGCAGCCCTTGAAAGAAATCGTAATCGGTCGAGAGCTTGCTGAAGGCATCGAAATTGGTGCCGAAGCGGTCGAGCACGATACGATGGACGTTGACACGGCGGTATTCGGCTAGCAGCGAGGAATTGAAAGTGATTTCGTTGATGCGGTTCATGATTTCGCTAGCTGAGGTCGGCGTCGCTTGCCGCATCAGCGGATTGATCTGAACGACCAGCACGTCTTCAGTCGTGGTCGCACGGAAAAACGGAAAGATCACCGGGTTACCGAGATAGCCACCGTCCCAATAGGGGACGCCGTCGATCTCGACGGCGCGGAACAGGAGCGGCAGGCAGGCCGACGCCATCACCGCCGCGGCGGTAATCTTCTCGCGGGAAAAAATCCGCACCCGGCCGGTCTGCACATTGGTCGCCGAGATGAAGATCTGCAGGTCGGAAAACGCCCGTAGCGCCTCGAAATCGACGAAGCGCTCGATCAAGTCCTGGAGCGGATTGATGTTGAGCGGGTTGGCGTCGTATGGCGAAAAATAGCGCGACAAGCCATCAAGCCAGGTCTGCACCGGGCTGCATTCCAGCGGCGTGAACGATAACAGCCGCTCCATCACCGCGCGCTGCATTGTCGGCAGATTGCCGGCACTGCTGACCGCACGCCAAAAATCGGCGAGCCGCTTTTGCGCTTCGGCGCGGGCGCCGCGCGCCAGGCCGTCGGCCAGCATCACGGCGTTGACGGCACCGGCGGAGGTGCCGGAAATCCCCTCGACGATCAGGCGCTCGTCGCTCAACAGGTGATCCAGCACGCCCCAGGTGAAGGCGCCGTGCGCACCGCCGCCCTGCAACGCGAGATTGATGCGCTTTGTCGTCTGTGCCCCCGGCGCGTCCGCGGCTCGACCGGACAGCAGCGAGGCGAAAGGATTTTTCATGACGATGCTTGTTTCACGATTGCGCGGTGGAGGGAATCGCGCGGCGGCGAAAAGTTCATGCCGCGGTCCAGCCGCCGTCGATCGAAAGGTTGGCGCCGGTGATGGATCTCGCCGCATCGGAACAAAGATAGACGGCGAGCGAGGCGACCTCGTCGACGGTGACGAATTCCTTGGTCGGCTGCGCGGCGAGCAGCACGTCGCGCTTGACCTGTTCCTCGGTCATGCCGCGCGCCTTCATCGTGTCGGGAATTTGTTTCTCGACGAGCGGCGTCCACACATAGCCGGGACTGATGCAGTTCACAGTGATGCCGAAGGTCGCGACTTCGAGCGCGACCGTCTTGGTGAGGCCGGCAATGCCATGCTTAGCGGAGACATAGGCGGCCTTGAACGGCGAAGCCACCAGCGAGTGTGCGGAAGCGGTCGAGATGATGCGGCCCCACTTGCGCGACTTCATGCCGGGTACTGCGGCGCGGATGGCGTGGAACGCCGATGACAGATTGATCGCAATGATCTGGTCCCATTTCTCGATGGGGAATTCCTCGACCGGTGCGACGTACTGAATGCCGGCGTTGTTGACCAATACGTCGAGCGAGCCGAAGGTCCGCTCGGTGGCATGCACCATGTCGGCGATTTCCGCGGGCTTGGTCATGTCGGCAGGCGAATAGAAGGCCCTGACGCCGAATTCCTTCTCGATGCAACCACGCTCCTTTTCGATCGCCGCGGCGTCGCCGAAGCCGTTGATGGTGACGTTGGCGCCCTGGGCGGCCAGCGCGCGTGCAATGGCGAGGCCGATACCCGATGTCGAGCCGGTGACGAGGCCGGTCTTTCCTTTCAGCATGATAAACCCCAATTCAAGCGGTGCGCCTTAGCGAAAAAGCGCCGATTTCTGCCGGACTTTGCTCGAAGTGGCGGCAATTTGGGACGCTTCTTGCTGCGGCGCAACATCAAAATCCGGGGGTGCGTCACGTTTTCGCGATTTCCCGTCGAGCCGTTACAATGCGCACGGGAGACCCTTGTGCTGAAACAAGCGCCGTACGCGCCGGCTGAAGGATGACAACGATGCCGCAAATGGTTTTTCCGGCGCCCGACCACGACCATGGGCGCTGCGCAACCGCGGCCATCGCCCACGCCGAAGAGCTGTGCGCGGCGCGGGCGCAACGGCTGACGCCGATGCGCCGCCACGTGCTCGAGGCTTTGCTTGCCAGTCACCGGCCGCTCGGCGCCTACGAGATCGTCGAGCGGCTGGCCGATCCCGGCCGGCCGGCGCCTATCACGGTTTATCGCGCGCTCGATTTCCTGCGTGACAACGGTCTCGTCCACCGCATCGAGAGCCGCAACGCCTTCGTGGCCTGCGTGCACAATCACGCCGACAACGACATCGTCGTGTTCTTTCTCTGCGAGCGCTGTGGTGCGGTCGGCGAGGCGCCGGGCGGCGCGGTTGCGGAAACTCTCAAGGCCTCGGCCCGCGCGGTCGGTTTCGCGCCAAAAAGCCCGGTGATCGAAATCGCCGGCATTTGCGCGCATTGCCGCGAATGATGCCCGTTTGCTTTTCTGTCGTCGTCGGGGCTTTTTCCGCCTGACGACTCCGCCCGCCCCGCCCCCTTGAAAGTGAACTGAGCCTCTTTGCCTCATTCCCCACAATCCCGGCCGCTTGATGCGCTCGCAGTCACGCTAACCATTGCGCTATGCCTGACCTGGGGTTTCAATCAGGTTGCGGTCAAGCTCGCCATCCACGATATCCCGCCGCTGATCCAGTCGGTGGCGCGCTCGGTCATCGCCGCCATTCTCGTCGGCGCCTGGGCGCAGCTGCGCCGGATTCCGCTGTTCACACGCGACGGCACGTTGCCGGCGGGGATCGCAGCCGGTGCGCTGTTCGCCTTCGAGTTTTTGCTGATCTATCGCGGTCTCATTTGGACGACGGCGACGCGGGCCGTGCTGTTTATCTATCTGGCACCGTTCTTCGTGGTGATCGGATCGCGCTGGCTGATTCCGGGCGATCACTTCCATCCCTCGCAATGGTTCGGTCTGTTGTTGTCCTTCGTCGGCATCGTCATCGCCTTCGGCCTGCCGACGCCGGCCACCGATCCGCACCAGATGTTCGGCGATGTCATGATGGTCGGCGCCGCGGCCGGCTGGGCGGCGACAACCCTTGTCATCAAGGCGAGCAGGCTCAATCGCGTGAGCGCCGAGAAGACCATGCTCTATCAACTGGTGGTTTCGGCGCCGCTCCTTGCGATCGGCGCCCTCGTCTTCGGCGAGCACATCGACGCCATGCCCTCGGCGCTGGCGCTGGGCGCTCTGGCCTACCAGATCGTTTGGGTCGTCAGCGTCACTTACGTGGTCTGGTTCGCGCTGGTCGTGCGCTATTCGGCCACCCGGCTGTCGGCGTTTACCTTCCTGACCCCGCTTTTTGGCGTGGCCGCGGGCCATCTCGTCCTCAATGAGCCGCTGACCCCGCCTTTTGCGCTCGCGGTCGCCCTTGTCGCCCTGGGCCTGGTCCTCGTAAACCGGCCGCGGTGAGGCTATATCAGTGCCATTCCCAGGGCCCCGGGCCAGGGGAACCGATCGTCGAAAGGACTGCGCTCTATGATGGAATTCTCCGGCCCCGCCGACAGGCATCGAACGGTCGCCGTCAAGGTGGGCAAGGTCACCGTCGGCGGCGGCGCGCCCGTGGTGGTCCAGTCGATGACCAACACCGACACCGCCGACGCCGACGCGACCGCCCAGCAGGTAGCGGCGCTCGCCCGCGCCGGCTCGGAACTCGTGCGCGTGACCGTCGACCGCGACGAGGCGGCGGCCGCCGTGCCGCACATCAAGGAGCGGCTCCTGCGCATGAACGTCGACGTGCCGATCGTCGGCGACTTCCATTATATCGGCCACAAGCTCCTGGCGGATCATCCGGCCTGCGCCGAGGCGCTCGACAAATACCGCATCAATCCCGGGAATGTCGGCTTCAAGGAAAAGAAGGACCGCCAGTTCGCGGCCATCGTCGAAACCGCGATCCGCCACGACAAGCCGGTGCGCATCGGCGCCAACTGGGGTTCGCTCGACCAGGAACTGCTCACGCATCTCATGGATGAGAATGCGAAATCCAATCATCCGGTCGACGCGCGCGACGTGACCCGCGAAGCCATGGTGCAATCGGCGCTGTTGTCCGCCGAGCGCGCCGAAGAGATCGGCCTGCCGCGATCGAAGATCATCATCTCGGCCAAGGTGTCGGCGGTGCAGGATCTGATCGGCGTGTACGGCGAGATGGCGCGGCGTTCCAACTACGCGCTGCATCTCGGATTGACCGAGGCCGGCATGGGCTCCAAAGGCATCGTCGCCTCGTCGGCGGCAATGGGCGTGCTGCTGCAACAAGGCATCGGCGACACCATCCGCATCTCGCTCACGCCGGAGCCCGGTGGCGACCGCACGCTGGAAGTGAGAGTCGCGCAAGAGCTGTTGCAGACGCTCGGAATGCGCACCTTCGTGCCGCTGGTCGCCGCCTGCCCCGGCTGCGGCCGCACCACCTCCACCACGTTCCAGGAGCTTGCATCCAACATCCAGAGCTTCATCCGCGAGTCCATGCCGGAATGGAAAACGCGCTATCCGGGCGTCGAGGGTCTCAACGTCGCGGTGATGGGCTGCATCGTCAACGGACCGGGCGAGAGTAAGCACGCCGACATCGGCATCTCGCTCCCCGGCACCGGCGAGCATCCAGCGGCGCCGGTTTTCATCGACGGCAAGAAAGCGATGACGCTGCGCGGCCCGACCGTGGTCGCCGACTTTCAGAAGATCGTCATCGATTACATCGAGCGGCGGTTCGGCTCCGGCGCAGGGCGCACCGCGGCGGAGTAGGCTTCGTCGACATCGTCTCGAAGCGCTCACCGCCGCAGCAAAGACTTTCGTTCAGTCTTCCTTCTCGTTCGGGTCGCCCTTGCCGGTTTCGATCAGGCTGCGCAGGCTGTCGTTGATGTAAAAGCCCCAAGCGCCGGCGCACTTGCCGTAGCATTCGATGGCCGGGCGTAGGCCGACATGGGTGAAGCGCAGTTCGGTCTTGTCGCCCTTCTTGGCGATCTCAAAGACGACATCGGTGCCGTTCCACTCGGCTTTGTCCTTGACGAAATTGATAGCGGCATCTTTGACGTGCCAGATCACCTTCTTGCCAGGCACGAGCTCGGTGATCTTCTGGGTGCTGCGGTGAAGATCCTGGTAGCGGTAGGTAAATTCCGCACCGAGCTGGTCGGTGCGGCCGTCAATTTCACCCGACCACCAGCCGCGCACGTTGTTGATGGCTGCGAAGACTTTCGCAGGAGATTTGTCCACCGTGAAAGTCGTGGTGTAGTTTTTGTTGGTCATGGCTCACTTCTCTTTCTTTCTGTCCTTACTCGATACGGCCTGCTGGCCGGTGTGGTGAGATAGATCCGGTGTCGTGAGATAGATTAAGTGTCCGGTAGCGGACGGTGGGAGTGACAAGTGTGACGGGATTCCGATCGACTCACTGATCACCGCCGCCGGGCGCTCAGGGCGGTTCAGCGCCCGCCGGTTCCCAGGTCGTCGGAATACCCGGCCTTGACGCGCGGCCACTGGACGATGGGACGCCCATCGGTGCGGTAAGGGTGTGCGCCTGTGGGCAGTTGTGGCCAGCCGGTTGGCGACTCCTCCCACGCCTCCTGCCGCCCATAGACGGTCAGGTCGAGCAGCCGATAGCTGTTGTCCATCGCCTCAACGCCGCGCCGCGTCGTCCAGTAAGTCTCAAAGACTTTGGATCCTTGTCGCAGGTAGCAAACGATGTGCATCATGCCCACCCGGCGTCCGACCAGGAGAGTGTCGAGCGAGTCCTGAGGCGCCGAGTACCAGGGCATGTTCCAGCCCATGAAGTTGCGATAGCGGACTCCCTCATCGTACGGGCCTTGGCAGAACGTGGCGTAGGTGACGTCACGCGAGTGAATAAAGGACAGCTCGCGGACCTGCGATGTATAGAAGCTGCACCCCTCGCACTGCTCCGGTGCAGGATGGCCGGCGTGCCACATGAAATAGTAGACGATCAGCATCCGGCGTCCCTCAAACACATCCAAGAGTTTCACCGCCCCGCGTTCGCCTATGAGTGGCGTTGCACCGTCTACTTCGACCATAGGGAGTCGCCGGCGAGCGGCGGCAACGGCGTCACCTTCTCGCGTGTGAGCCTTCTCTCGAACCCGCAACGCGTCGAGCTCCGCCTGGAAGGTGCTCCGATCGACGACCTTAGGGGCTGCAAGTTTGTCTCTCATGATGTCTTTCATCGTTCTCTCCTTCACATTGCTCGTCGGGGGTCTTAGGCGCCACACACGCCGCGGCCGGCGGGGCGGCGGGCACCGCCGGAGATCAGCTTCAGCCAAGGCGCGGAATGGAACGCGCTCATCAGAGTATACATCCAGACCATTCCGCCGACCGGTGACGCACCTTGCGCTGCTGAGCAGACCACATCGTAGGGAGCGCCACCGAAAATGCCAGTAAGTAGCGCCATGATCGCGAAGGTCGGGGCGGCAGCGAGTGCAATCGCCTTCAAGTACTCGTCTCTCATGGTTGGTTTCCTGTATGTTGAGGCGTCCTTGCCGCTCAGGCCTCGACGGCCTGGGTGGTCGTTGGTTGTGAGATAGATTAGGTATCCGGGATCGGACGGTGGGAGTGACAAGTGTGGCGGGATTCCGATGGACTCGCTGATCACGGCCGCGGCGCGGGCGCTTGCCGCGGGTGACCCCCTCGGCGCCTTGAAGCGAGTCTCGCTCCGCGACGACGCTCCCGCGCTGGCTCTTCGCGGCATTGCCATGGCGCAGCTCGGCGATTTCGTTCGGGCGAAGACGCTGCTGCACAAAGCCGCCCGCGCCTTCGGTTCGCGAGAGGCTGTGGCGCGCGCGCGGTGCGTCGTTGCCGAGGCCGAGATTGCGCTGGTCTCGCGCGATCTTGGTTTTCCGGCGAAGGCGCTCGACGCCGCGCGGCTGACGCTCGAACAGCATGGCGATCGCTTGAATGCGGCGCATGCGCGGTATCTTGAAGTGCGGCGCCTCCTCCTGATCGGGCGTCTCGACGAGGCCGAGCGTGCGCTCGCCAAGCTCGATCCAACGCCCTTCCCGCCCGCATCACAGGCCGCGCACGAGCTGGTCGTGGCGGGGATCGCAATGCGACGCGTCCGGGCGAAGACGGCGCGCGCTACGCTCGCCCGGGCCGAGCGCGCTGCGCATCGGGCCGGCATTCCAGCGCTGACGGCGGAGATCGAAAGCGCATCTGCCGTCCTCAACACGCCCGCCGCGCGCCTGATCGCCCGTGGCGAGGAGCGGCTCCTCCTGCTCGAGGAGGTGGAAGCGTTGCTGGGGTCGGGGGCGCTCATCGTCGACGCCTGTCGCTATGTCGTACGCGACGCGCGCACGGTGGTGTCGCTGGCAAGGCGTCCGGTGTTGTTCGCGCTTGCGCGCGCCCTGGGCGAGGCGTGGCCCGCTGATTTGCCGAGGAGCACGCTCTTGGCGCGGGCGTTCCGCGCCAAGTTCGCCGATGAATCGCACCGCGCGCGGTTACGAGTCGAAATCGGTCGGCTGCGCCGGGCGCTTCGAACGCTGGCCGACGTAACCGCTACCAAGGAAGGGTTTGCGCTGGTACCGCGCGGCGCGCGCGAGGCGGTCGTGTTGGCGCAGCCGGTTGAGGAGGAACATGCGGCGGTGCTCGCATTCCTCGCCGACGGCGAGTCGTGGTCGAGCTCGGCACTGGCGCTGGCGCTCGGCGAGAGTCAGCGCACCGTGCAGCGGGCCCTCGACTCGCTCGCGGCCTCCGGCAAGGTGCAATCGTTCGGGCGCGCGCGCGCGCCGTTGGATGACGCCGCCGGTGCCGGGATTCGCGACGACTTTGTTACTCCCCGCTCCGCTGCCGAGCGATTAGGATGAGGCCATGAAACGATCAACGGCCGAAATCCTCCGCGAGTATGGGCCCTTTCCCGGCGCAGAGCGGGTGAATGGTGTCACTTATGATGGCAAGAAAGTTTGGTTTGCTTCCGGAGACAAGCTGAACGCCTTCGATCCCGCGAATGGGAAAATGGTGCGCACGATCGATGTCGCCGCACACGCAGGAACGGCGTTTGACGGCGAGCATCTGTTCCAGATCGCCGAGGAGCGCATCCAGAAGATCGATCCGGAAACAGGCCGCGTGCTCGCCACGATTCCGACGCCCAGCGGTGGCGCCTCGGGGCTCGCCTGGGCCGAAGGGTCGCTGTGGCTGGGACAGCATCGGCGCCGCAAGATCCATCAACTCGATCCCGAAACAGGGGAGATCCTTCGCACCATCGAAAGCAACCGCTTCGTCACTGGGGTCACCTGGGTCGATGGCGAGCTCTGGCACGCCACCTGGGAAGGTGACGAGAGCGATGTAAGGCATGTCGATCCGCGAACGGGAGAGGTCCTGGAAAAGCTCGACATGCCGCCTGGCACCGGCGTATCGGGGCTCGAGTCGGGCGGCGGCGATCAGTTCTTCTGCGGCGGCGGCGGCAGTGGAAAGGTGAGAGCTATTCGCCGGCCGAAGCGACGCAGCGCGGCATAGAGCAGTGAAGAAACCGGATGACGGGTGAGCGATCCTGCGAAGCGACGCCGTAGTCGGCGTGCACTTATTGCCCTCGCACCAACCGCTGCACCAGATCATCCAGCTGCTCGAGACTGCGGTAGCGGATGGTCAGCGTGCCGTGATCGTCATGATGATCGATACTAACGACCAGGCCGGTCGCGTCGGAGACCCGCTTTTCGAAGGCAAGCATGTCGGCGGTCTTCGCAGCCGAACCGCGCGCCTTGCGGCCGCTTGCGATTTTTCCGCTCTTCTGCGCGCGCTCGCGCGCCATCGCCTCGACCTGGCGCACGTTGAGTTCCCGGGCGACGATTTCTTCCGCCAGCGCGTCGGCGTTCGGCTCGCCGACCAGCATGCGCGCGTGCCCGGCGGTGAGCTTGCCGCTGTGAATATGGGCTTTCACCGCTTCCGACAGCTTCAACAGCCGCAGCGTGTTGGCGACGTAGCTGCGGCTCTTGCCAACGATCCTGGCAATGTCTTCCTGGCTGTTGGCGAACTCGTCCATCAGCGCGCGATAGCCTTCCGCCTCTTCCAGCGGATTGAGGTCGGCGCGCTGCACGTTCTCGATGATCGCAAGCTGCAACGCCTCGGCGTCGGTCGCTTCGATGACGACGACAGGAACCTCGTGCAGCCCGGCGCGTTGCGCCGCGCGCCAGCGGCGCTCGCCGGCGACGATCTCGTAGCCGTCGGCAACGCCGCGCATCGCGCGCACGACAATCGGCTGGATAATGCCGCGCTCGCGCAGTGAGGCGGCGAGCTCGTCGAGTTCGGCATTGGGAAATTCGCGCCGCGGGTTGCGCGCATTCGGCCGCAGCGAACCGGTCGGCAGCCGCCGCTGTCCGCGCGGGCGATCGACCGGACTCTCGTCGCCGACGTCGCCGATTAGCGCGGCAAGCCCGCGCCCCAGCCGCGACCGCGTCCCCTCCTCCGCCATCGCGGTGTCTCCCGAGCTTTCGGTCATGCGCGCTCCGTCTTGTTGATCGTCATTCCGGGGCCGGAACATTGTTTACGCGACGCACAATTCTTTCTCTCGCTGGATGACCTCGGTGGCGAGCCGCAGATACGCTTCGCTGCCGCTGCATTTCAGATCGTAGACCAGCACCGGCTTGCCGTAGGACGGAGCTTCAGACACCCGCACGTTGCGCGGGATGATCGTGTCGTAGACCTTGCGCCCCATGAACTCGCGCACGTCGGCGACCACCTGGCCCGACAGGTTGTTGCGCGAATCGTACATCGTCAGCACGATGCCGTGGATCGTGAGCTCCGGATTGAGCTGCTCGCGCACCGACTCGACGGTCTTGAGCAGTTGCGACAGACCTTCGAGTGCGAAAAACTCACACTGCAACGGCACCAAGATGGCATGCGCCGCCGCCATTGCGTTGACAGTCAAGAGATTGAGCGACGGCGGGCAATCGACCAGCACGTAGGTGAAATTCGTCTGGCCGGGTGTTGGGGTTTTCAGCGCCGCGAGCGCGTTGCGCAGGCGGAACGCGCGGTCGCGCGCCTGACCAACTTCAAGCTCCAATCCGGCGAGGTCGATGGTCGAAGGCGCCAGATGCAGCCGCGGCACGGCGGTCGGGACGATCGCATCGCGCAACGCCGTCTCGCCGCACAGCACGTCGTAAGTGGAGTGAACCCGGTTGCGCCGATCGATGCCGAGACCGGTCGAGGCATTGCCTTGCGGGTCGAGATCGATGACCAGAACGTCCTCGCCGATGGCCGCGAGCGCCGTGCCGAGGTTGATCGCCGTCGTGGTCTTGCCGACGCCGCCCTTCTGGTTGGCGACCGCGAGCACCCGAGGAGGTCTCCCGGCTCCTGCCGGCATTTCGCGGCGGAGTGCCGCAAGGGCATCCACCTCGGCGGAGGACTCCAACGCTGACGCGTCACTCATTGGGGCCTCATCGACTCGTTTACGGTTCATTTACCATGATCGGAATCGGTCTCTGTCGCGCATCGAAGCTTTGGTTCGAGGCCACGCACGATGACAATTTGAGCCTTCGGATCAGTCCGACTCGGCGACAGACTGGCCCGAATCTTCCAACATTTAGCGGCTTCGGTCAATTCGCGTGCCACATCTTGGCCCTTGGGAAAGAGACCCAGCGTGCCCGTTTTCAACAACGGATAGGCCAAAGCCAGGAGCTCTGGCATCGGGGCCAGCGCCCTCGCCGTGATCACATCGATCGAATCCGGGGCCTTTTTGACGAAATCCTCAATGCGCGTCGCGTGAACCGTGGCCGGGACGCCGGTGGCCTGCGCCGCCTCGCGCAGGAAGGCGGCTTTCTTGACGCTGCTTTCGACCAAGTGGACGTGCGCGCCGTGGATACCGGCCAGCGCGCAGGCAATCACAACGCCCGGAAACCCGCCGCCGGAGCCGAGATCGGCCCAAATTCGAGCGTCCGGCGCCAGCGCGAGAAGCTGAAGTGAATCAGCCACATGGCGCGTCCATAGCGTTGCTTCGGTCGAGGACGCGACAAGGTTCATTCGCCGCTGCCAGGCCAGGAGCGTGGCCACGAAGCGGTCCAGCAGGTGGAGTGTTTCACGTGAAACAGGGGTCAGCGCCAGGGCGCGGGCGCGGTCGGCCGACAGATCGGCGGGTTCAGAAGGCCGGCGCGATGGCGCGCGACCCGAGTCACCAGGCGACTTGCAGCGCCCGCCCCCGTTCATGCCGCGCCGCGGCTCGCATTACGGTCCTGCCGGCGCATATGCGCGACCAGCAAGATCAGGGCCGCAGGCGTGATGCCGTCGATCCGGCTGGCATGGCCGATGGTGCGCGGCCGGTGCGCTTGCAGCTTGTGGCGGACCTCGTTGGAGAGCCCGGGCAGCGTCGCATAGTCGATATCGTCCACTAAAACGAGGCTTTCGTCGCGGCGATAAGACTCGACGTCGGCCGCTTGGCGGCTGAGATAAACCTCGTATTTCGCGTCGATCTCGACTTGCTCGGCGATTTTCGGGTCGAGTTCGGCAAAGCTCGGCCAGATGCGTGCAAGGTCGCCGATGCCGATACCCGGATAGGACAAAAGCTCGAAGGCCGAACGGCGATGGCCGTCCTTGCGCAATGCGAGGCAATATCGTGCGGCCTCGTTCGGCGTCACGGTCAGGGTCTGGGCCATCGATCGGGCGGCGTTGATTGCAGCCATTTTGGCCTGATGGGCCCGGGAACGCTCCGCTCCGACGCAGCCAAGGGCGATCCCCCGATCGGTCAGCCGCTGATCGGCATTATCCGCCCGCAGCGTCAGCCGGTACTCCGCCCGCGAGGTGAACATGCGGTAGGGCTCGGTGACGCCGCGCGTCACCAGATCGTCGACCATGACGCCGAGATAGCCTTCGGCGCGGTCGAACACGATCGGGGTCCCGCCCCCTGCCCGCGCGGCGGCATTCAGCCCGGCGATCAGGCCTTGCGCGGCGGCTTCTTCATAGCCGGTCGTGCCGTTGATCTGGCCGGCCAGGAACAGGCCCGGCAAGCGCCTTGTCTCCAACGACGGCTGCAGCTCGCGCGGATCGACATGGTCGTATTCGATCGCGTAGCCCGGCCGCACGACCCGCGCATGCTCCAGCCCCGGGATGGAGGCGACCAGCGCGTATTGGACGTCCTCGGGCAACGAGGTCGAGATGCCGTTCGGATAGACGGTCGTATCGTCGAGGCCTTCCGGCTCGAGAAAAATCTGATGTCCGTCGCGCTCCCCGAAGCGCACGATCTTGTCTTCGATCGAAGGGCAATAGCGCGGGCCTCGGCTCTTGATCTGGCCGGAATACATCGGCGAGCGGTGGACGTTGTCGCGGATGATGGTGTGCGTCGCCGCGGTGGTGCGGGTTATTGCGCATTGGATTTGCGGGTTTTCGATGCGATCGGTCAGGGTGGAGAACGGCTCCGGCGGCTCGTCGCCGGGCTGCATTTCCAGCGCCGCCCAGTCGATCGTAGTGCCGTCGAGCCGCGGCGGCGTGCCGGTCTTCAGCCGCCCTAGCGCGAAACCGACCCGCTCCAGCGTGCGCGAGAGACCGGCGGCCGGCGCTTCGCCGGCGCGTCCGGCCGGAATCTGCCGGTCGCCGATATGAATGAGACCGCGCAGGAATGTGCCCGTGGTGAGCACAACGGCGCCAGCGCCATAGGTGCGGCCGTCGGCCAGCCGCACGCCGGTGACGCGGTCGCTCGTGAGCAGATCGTCGACCTCGCCCTCGATGACCGTCAGGTTCACCTGCCGCCGGATGGCGGCCTGCATGGCCGCCGCGTAAAGCTTGCGGTCGGCCTGGGCGCGCGGGCCGCGGACGGCCGGACCCTTGCGGCGATTGAGCAGCCGGAACTGGATGCCGGCGGCGTCGGCGACGCGACCCATGAGGCCGTCGAGCGCGTCGATCTCGCGCACCAGGTGCCCTTTGCCGAGCCCGCCGATCGAGGGATTGCAGGACATGGCGCCGACGGTCGAAAACCGCTGGGTGACCAGCGCCGTGCGCGCGCCCATGCGCGCGGCCGCGGTCGCGGCCTCACAACCGGCATGGCCGCCCCCAACGACAATCACATCGAAGCCGGCGTCCATCGCGATTCTCCGGGAGTAGGGGCCTTTTAGCCAACGCCAGGGCCAAAATCACGCGAAATCGGCGCCGTGTTTCACGTGAAACATACGCCGCGCAGGCGTTAACCATTCATTTACCAACGCAGAAATCGCGGAAAATAACGTCGAGGATGTCTTCGACATCCACCCGGCCGGTCAGCCTGCCGAGCGTCGTTGCCGCCGCCCGCAACTCCTCGACGATCAACTCTTCGCGCCCGGAGGCACGTTCGGCAAGCGCCCGATCCAGCGCCGCGACGGTGTCCTCCAGTGCCCGGCGGTGACGCGCGCGGGTCACGAGGGCGGGTTCTGTGGCCGAGAAATAATTCTGGGCGAAGGCCGTCAGCGCCGCCAGAAGGGCATCCATTCCGCCTCCCGTGACGGCTGAAATCGGAAACGTCACCGGCGACGAAACATCGGATCCTGATTCACAACTTATGCATAGCTTATCCACAGCCAGATCAATCTTGTTTTGAATCAACCAAGTATCTGATTTAGAAACATTTCTATTGCTATTACCCACAGCTAGCCCAGCGGCGGATACGTCAATGACCCACAAGACAAGATCGGCGCTCGCCGCCCCGACCCGCGCGCGGCGCACGCCCTCCTGCTCCACTGGATCAGCACTGTCGCGGATGCCGGCGGTGTCCAAGAGCGTCACCGGATAGCCGCCGAGATCGAAGTGCACCTCGATGACGTCGCGGGTGGTGCCGGGATAGGGTGACACGATCGCCGCCTCGCGCCGGGCCAGCCGATTGAGCAGCGTCGATTTTCCGGCGTTAGGCGGTCCGGCGATAGCCACGACCAGGCCATCCCGCAGGCGCTCGCCGCGCCTCCTATCCGCCAGCGCAGCCGCGATTTCGCTGCGCAATTGCTGCGCAGCATGAAGTGCAGCATCGACGAGATTTTCCGGCACGTCGGCCTCGTCGGAGAAGTCGATTCGCGCCTCGACCAGCGCCTGCGCCTCGATCAACGCCCGCCGCCAGGCCTCGGCGCGGTCGCCGATCAAGCCTTTGAGCTGGCGGAACGCCTGGCGGCGTTGCACCTCAGTCTCTGCCGCGATCAGATCGGCCAGGCCCTCCACCGCCGTGAGGTCGAGCCGCCCGTTTTCGAAGGCCCTGCGGGTGAACTCTCCGGCTTCGGCCGGCCGGCAGCCCTCGATCCGGCCGAGTGCGTCAAGCACTCCCGCGATCACCGCATGGCCGCCGTGAAGCTGCAGCTCGGCGACGTCCTCGCCGGTCTCACTGCGCGGCGCCGGAAACCAGAGCACGAGCGCTTCGTCGATGGCCTCGCCGGTCGCTGGATCGCGCACGCGGACGAGCGTCGCCTGCCGCGGCTCCGGCACGCGGCCGATGAGCTTTTCCAGCGCGGCGCCCACGCGCGGCCCCGACACGCGCACCACCGCTATCGCCGCCGGCGGCCGGCCGGAGGAAAGGGCAAAGATGGTGGAGCGAGCATCGGCCATAAGCTTGCGGAACCAATTGGCGGGTCAGCGCGCGCTTCGCTCCACGCGGGCTACTTGCTACGGTGCGTCCATGTCAACGTCACCGCACGCTTCTTCCTCGCGTCCAAATCGCTTGGCGCGCGAGACGAGCCCCTATCTCCTGCAGCACCAGCACAACCCGGTCGACTGGTGGGCGTGGGGGCCCGACGCGCTGGCGGAAGCCAAGCGCACCAACAAGCCGATTCTTCTCTCGGTCGGCTATGCCGCCTGTCACTGGTGCCACGTGATGGCGCACGAAAGTTTCGAGGACGACGCCACCGCGCGGGTGATGAACGAGTTGTTCGTCAACATCAAGGTCGACCGCGAGGAGCGGCCCGACATCGATCAGATCTACATGGCGGCGCTGCATCATCTCGGCGAGCAGGGCGGCTGGCCACTGACCATGTTTCTGACGCCCGACGGCGAGCCGATCTGGGGCGGCACCTATTTTCCCAATTCGTCGCGTTATGGCAAGCCGGCCTTTATCGACGTGCTGCGGGAAGTGGCGCGGCTGTTCCGTGAGGAGCCGCAGAAGATCGAAAACAACCGCGCCGCGCTGATGGAGCGGCTTGCGGCCACGGCACGGAAGGCCGGCACCGTCACGATCGGCGTCGCCGAACTCGACAATGCCGCGCGCCAGCTTGGCGGCATCATCGATCCGGTCAACGGCGGCACCCGCGGCGCGCCGAAATTTCCGCAAGCGGCGTTGTTCGAGCTCCTGTGGCGCGCGGGGCTGCGCACCGGCGAACCGCGTTATTTTGCCGCCGTCGAGATCACGCTCGACCACATCTGCGAGGGCGGCATATTCGATCATCTCGGTGGCGGCTTTTCCCGCTACTCGGTCGACGAGCGCTGGCTCACGCCGCATTTCGAGAAAATGCTGTATGACAACGCCCAGCTCCTCGAACTATTGGCCATCGCATACCGGCGCTCCGGCAAGCCGCTTTACCGGCAGCGCGCGCGCGAGACGGTCGCTTGGCTCACACGCGAAATGACGACAGGCGAGGGCGCGTTCTCGGCGTCGCTTGACGCCGATTCCGAGGGCGAAGAGGGCAAATTCTACGTCTGGTCCTACGACGAAGTGATCCGGCAGCTCGGCATCGAAGACGGCGAATTCTTCGCACGCCACTACGACGCGACGCCGGAAGGCAATTTCGAAGGCCGCAACATTCTCAACCGGCTCGAACCGCAGCCGCGCAGCGATGCCGACGAGACGTGGCTCGCCACGTTACGGGCAAAATTATTTGCCGCGCGCGAGGCGCGCGTGCGTCCTGGCCTCGACGACAAAGTGCTCGCCGACTGGAACGGACTGATGATCGCGGCGCTCGCCAATGCGAGCCTGATGCTCGGCGAACCGTCATGGCTCAATGTGGCCGAGCGCGCGTTTGCCTTCATCGCAGGCACCATGACCCGCGGCGATCGGCTCGGCCATTCCTGGCGCGGGGGCCAGTTGAAATTTCCCGGCCTCGCGTCCGATTTCGCAGCGATGATCCGCGCTGCGCTGGCGCTCTACGAGGCGACCGGGAAGCAAAGCTACCTCGATCAGGCGCTCGCCTGGCAGCACGCGCTCGATCGCGACTACGCCAACGAGGAAGTTGGAACCTACTATCTCACCGCCGCCGACGCCGAGGACCTGGTGATCCGCCCCGCTTTAACCGCCGACGAAGCGACGCCGAACCACAACGCCGTCGCCGCGCAGAATCTCGTCCGGCTGGCGCTGCTCGCCGGCGGCGACGGTTGGCGCAGCAAGACCGACCGGCTGATCGCGGCGATCGCGCCGCTCGCGGTGGAGAACCTCTACATGCATATGGCGCTGCTCAATGCCATCGACCTGCGGCTGCGCGCCGCCGAGATCGTGGTGACGGGGCAGGGCGAGCGCGCCGACGCGCTGCTTGCCGCAGCGCGCGCGCTGCCGCCGCTCGACCGCATCGTGCTTCACGCCCGCGCGGCGGGGGTTTTATCGCCCTCGCATCCGGCGCAAGAAAAAGTCCGGCTCGCAGGCGACCCGCAGGCCTTCGTCTGCATCGGCGAGACCTGCTCGCTGCCGGTGACCGATCCGGTCGGCCTCGTCGGGGCCATTGCCGCCGCGCGCGAGAGTTGACGCTGCGGTCAAATCGGCAACAGTCGCGCTCAAATCCACCGCCTGACTTTATGGACATAATTGTCAAACGCCGGGCCGAATTGGCGGCGCATCTTGGCCTCCTCGAAGGGAATATGGATCCAATTAGCCGTGGCGAACATGGCGAACGGAGCCAGAAACATGGGCCAGGCGGCAACCCAGAATGCGATGCCCAACGTGACGATCACCAACCCCAGATACATTGGGTTGCGCGTGAGCTTAAAAGGCCCCGAGGTAACCAGCTTGCGGTTGACATCGGACGTCGGATTGATCTCCGTGTCCCCGCGCCGAAACAGCGCAATCGCGGCGGCGGATAGCGCGATGCCGACTGCGATCAGTACAATGGCGACTGGGACAAGCAGCAAGCCCGGAACCCGAGGCCATCCGCCGACGTAGCTTGCTGCAGCGCGATCAGCACAAAACCAACAGCCCAAATCGGCGGCGGCACTTTCACCATTTGGCGGCGCTCGAATGAGGCTTAGGTATTCATCGAATCGAAGAATTCGCTGTTATTCTTGGTGTTGCGCAGCTTGTCGAGCAGGAAGTCGATGGCATCCATGGTGCCCATCGGATTGAGGATGCGACGCAGCACGTACATCTTCTTGAGCTGATCCGGCGGCACCAGGAGTTCTTCCTTACGCGTGCCCGAGCGCGTGATGTCCATCGCCGGAAAGGTGCGCTTGTCGGCCACCTTGCGGTCGAGAATAAGCTCGGAATTGCCGGTGCCCTTGAACTCTTCGAAGATCACCTCGTCCATGCGGCTGCCGGTATCGATCAGCGCCGTGGCGATGATGGTCAGCGAGCCGCCTTCCTCGATGTTACGCGCGGCGCCGAAGAAGCGCTTCGGCCGCTGCAGCGCGTTGGCGTCGACACCGCCGGTGAGCACCTTGCCGGATGACGGCACCACGGTGTTATAGGCGCGGCCGAGCCGGGTGATCGAATCGAGCAGGATGACGACGTCGCGGCCGTGCTCGACCAGGCGCTTGGCTTTCTCGATCACCATCTCGGCAACCTGGACGTGACGCACCGCCGGTTCGTCGAAGGTCGAAGAGATCACCTCGCCCTTCACCGAGCGCTGCATGTCGGTGACTTCTTCCGGCCGCTCGTCGATCAACAGCACGATCAGATAGCACTCCGGATGGTTGTGCGTGATGGAGTGGGCGATGTTCTGCAACAGCACGGTCTTGCCGGTGCGCGGCGGCGACACGATCAGCGCGCGCTGGCCCTTGCCGACCGGGGCGACGATGTCGATGACGCGCGCGGAGAGGTCCTTCTTGGTCGGATCTTCGAACTCCATCTTCAGCCATTCGTCGGGATAGAGCGGCGTCAGATTGTCGAAATTGACCTTGTGGCGCGCTTTCTCGGGATCTTCGAAGTTGAGCGAATTGACCTTGAGCAAGGCGAAGTACCGTTCGCCTTCCTTGGGGCTGCGGATGTGACCGTCGATGGTGTCGCCGGTGCGCAAGCCGAAACGGCGGATTTGCGATGGCGAAACGTAGATGTCGTCGGGGCCGGGCAGGTAATTGGCTTCCGGCGAGCGCAGAAAGCCGAAGCCGTCCGGCAGAACCTCGACAACGCCTTCACCGACGATATCGGTTTCGCGGGCGGAGAGCTGCTTGAGGATGCCGAACATCAGCTCCTGCTTACGCATCGTCGAGGCGTTCTCGACCTCAAGCTCCTCCGCGAAGGAGACGAGCTCCGCCGGAGTCTTGGTTTTTAGTTCTTGGAGTTTCATTTCCCGCATACAGATGTCCTATGGGAATGGGCCAGCACTGGGTAGGGTCGCAGCGTCGCTGGCAAGGAAGAGGAAAGAAGAGAGTCGTAGGTCTTGGGTTGCGAGGGGCTTTGGGGGCCCCAGTCCCGATGCACCAGCCGGCTCCAAACCACTGGAGCCAGAACTCAATTGCATCCGCCTACGTTCGGTGGGATTTCCTAAAGATAAGAAAAGAGCGCCGTCGAGGCAAGTCCCATGACGTATTGTGCACTGGCAACACGTCAGCCTGAGAACGGTTTCACCACCACCAGGATGACGATGAAGACCATCAGCACGGTCGGTACTTCGTTGATAATCCTATAGAATTTCTCCGAGTGGCGATTTCTGTCGGCAGCGAAATCCTTGACCCAGCGGGCGAATAACCCGTGCAGGCCTGAAAGGATGACAACGAGAGCAAGTTTCGCCTGGAGCCACCCCGAAGCGAACCATCCGTAATGCGAATCGGGTCCGTACCAAGCGAGCCAGAGGCCGAGCAGCCAAGTCGCGATCATGGCCGGATTGATGATGGCGCGTAACAGCCGGCGCTCCATGACCTTGAAGGTTTCCGACTGGACCGAGCCTTTCTCGGCGCCGCAGTGATACACGAACAGCCGCGGCAGATAGAGCATTCCCGCCATCCAGGCGATCACCGCAATGATGTGGAATGCCTTGATCCATGCGTACGTGTTCACCGCGGTTCTCCTTGCCGCCGGATCCTCGGCCTTCTCAGGCATGTGCCGGTTGTCCGCGGACCCGCGCGACGAGGTGCTCGACATGAGCGATCGGCGTGTCCGGCAGCACCCCATGGCCCAAATTGAATATGAACGGCCCGCGCGAAAACGCCTGCAGAATGGCATCGATCGAGCGATCGAGCGCCGCGCCGCCGACCAACAGCGCCAGCGGATCGAGATTACCTTGGATCGCCCGCTGCGTCTGGATGCGGTCCCGCACGAACGCGAGCTCGGCCGTCCAGTCTATGCCGACCGCATTGACGTTAACGGCTTGGAGATAGCGTTCGAGCTCGGTTCCGGCGCCGCGGGGAAACCCGATGATCGGTGCTTGCGGAACGCGCTCGCGCACCTTCGCGACAATCCGTGCGCACGGCTCGATGCACCATTTTCGGAATTCGTCGGCCGGCAGCACTCCCGCCCAGGTATCGAAAATCTGTACGGCATCGACTCCTGCCGCAAACTGCCGCGTCAAATAACTCGCCGAGGCCTCGACCAGAATGTCGATCAATTCCGCAAAAACATCGGGAAACCGATATGCAAACAGCCGCGCCGGAAGCTGATCGGTCGTACCAACTCCTGCGATCATGTAGGTTGCCAAAGTCCACGGCGCGCCGCAGAAACCCAAGAACGCAACCGCCGGCGGCAGGTTCTGCTTGACCCGGGTAATGGTCTCATAGACCGGCTCCAGTCGCGTGTGGTCGATCTCCCGATTCAGCCTCTTTAAGGCGGTAGGGCCCTCAAGCGCATCGAGCCGCGGCCCCTCGCCCTCTTCGAATGTCACGCGTTGGCCCAGCGCATGCGGCACTACCAGGATATCGGAAAATAGGATCGCCACGTCGAACCCGAAGCGCCGGATCGGCTGCAGTGTGATCTCTGTCGCGCATTGCGGACTAAAGCACAGATCGAGGAACCCGGAGGCCTTCTCGCGGATCGCCCGGTATTCCGGCAGGTAGCGGCCAGCCTGCCGCATCAGCCAGATCGGCGGCATAGGCTCATGCTTGCCCGCTAGGACACGAAGAAGAGATTTAATCGCAAGACTCCCCGGCACGGTCTCATCCTAAACTAAATCAATCTAATAGACTCTGTTGTAGTGATTGGACGGTTGATTGGACTCATACATTTCTACCCACACGTCATCCACTGGCGGTTCACATATTCCCGGTGGAGGCTACTTGTCGAAGCTCGGCGAAGTTCGACGCTTATATTGCCTTTCCGGGGCTGCTTTGGCGCTTTATGCCGGTGCTATCCACATTTCACCGGAGTTCGCCATCAGGGTTGATTTTCGCCAGCGGAACGCACTCATGTGGATCATTTCCTGACTTTGCCGCCTATTGTTCTTGCGCGCCGGCTGAAGCCGTGGCCTTGTCCCCGCTGACCGACAGGTTATTCAATCCTCGTATGATGCCCGGTGCCGGATATTTCCACTTGCATTTGGTCTCCGATTCGACCGGAGAGACGCTGATTACGGTCGCACGCGCCGCCGCGGCGCAATATACGAAGGTGATACCGGTGGAGCACGTGCATCCGCTGGTGCGCACGCCGAAGCAGCTCGACCGGGTCCTGGTCGAAATCGAAGAGATGCCCGGCATCGTGCTTTTCACGCTGTTGCAAGTAAACCTGGTCGATAGGCTGGAGCAAAAATGCCGCGATCTCGGCCTGCCGTGCCTGTCGGTGCTCGGCCCGGTCCTGCACCTGTTCCAGTCCTATCTAGGCGCCGAATCGACGCACAAGGTGGGCGCCCAGCATACGCTGAATGCTGAATACTTCCGCCGCATCGATGCGCTCAATTACACCATGATGCACGACGACGGCCAGCAGACCGACGATCTCGAAGAGGCCGACGTATTGCTGATCGGCGTATCGCGGACGTCGAAGACGCCGACCTCGATTTATCTGGCCAACCGCGGCGTGAAGACGGCTAACGTGCCGCTGGTCGCCGGCGTGCCGTTGCCGCCCGACCTCGGACGGCTTCAGCGTCCGCTGGTCGTCGGCTTATACGCTACGCCCGAGCGTATTGTGCAAATTCGGAAGAACCGGCTGCTGGGACTGAAGGCGTATCGCGACGACGACAAGTATATCGATCCGCAATCCGTGGCGGAGGAAGTCGCCGTCTCGCGCCGGCTCTGCGCGAAACATAACTGGCCGTCGATCGACGTATCGCGGCGGTCGATCGAGGAAACTGCGGCGGCGGTGCTTGCACTCCTCGCCGAGCGCCGCCGCCACATGGCTTCATGACCGATGGCGCTGTGGCTTGCCTCCGATCCGCTGGTGTTGGCATCGCGCAGCGCCGTGCGCCGGACGCTGCTGGAGGCAGCCGGCGTGCCGGTCGAGGTCCGGCCTGCCGACATCGACGAGCGAAGCCTGGAAACAGTCATGCCGTCGGAAACGCCAGCCGCCGTCGCCGCGCTCTTGGCGCGGCAAAAGGCGTTGGCTGTCGCAGCATTGCACCCGGCCCGGCTGGTGCTCGGCGCCGACCAGGTCCTGACGCTTGACGCCAAACTGTTTAGCAAACCTGCCGACCGCGCGGCTGCTCGCGCACAGCTCCGCGCGCTGTCGGGAGGCACCCACGAGCTTCATGCGGCCGTTGCGTTCGTCAGGGACGCAACTGTGGTCTTCGAGCACGTCGGCACGGCGCGGCTGACGATGCGGTCGTTCTCGGATCGATTCCTCGATGCCTATCTCGAGGCCGTCGGCAGGGCGGCGACGGCCAGCGTCGGTGCCTACCAGATCGAAGGCTTGGGTATCCAGCTCTTCGAGCGCGTGGAGGGCGACTACTTCACCGTGCTCGGCCTGCCGCTGCTCACCGCCCTTGATTTCCTGCGGCGCTACGGGTGCCTCATCCCATGAGCGGCGAACGGCCCTTCGTTCTCTGTCTCACCGGTTCGCTTGGCATGGGCAAATCGAGAACCGCGAGCTTCTTTGCCGAAGAAGGCGTACCGGTGCACGATTCCGACGCCGTTGTGCACGCGCTCTATGAAGGAGAGGCGGTGCCGCTCATCGAGCAGGCCTTTCCGGGCGCCACCAGTGGCGGCAAGGTCGACCGCGCCAAGCTCGCGGCGATGGTGCTTGGTGAAGACGCCGCGCTTGCCCGGCTCGAAGCTCTCGTGCATCCGCTGGTCGGCGCCGCGCGGGAAAAATTCCTGGCCGAAGCGCAAGCCCGCGGTGCACCGGTGGTCGTGCTCGATATTCCGCTGTTGTTTGAGACCGGCGCGGAGCGCGGCTGCGATGCGGTGGTCGTGGTCTCGGCGCCGCCGGAGGTGCAACGCCGCCGTGCCTTCGAGCGGTCCGGCATGACCGACGAAAAACTCGCGGCGCTCCTTGCCAAGCAAATGCCGGATGCGGAAAAACGCCGACGCGCCGACTTTGTCGTGGATAGCTCGCAATCGTTTGATCACGCTCGCGCCCAGGTGCGAGACATTCTGCGGGTTGTGGCTAAAATGCGCGCGGTCCGCTGATTCGTGATTGGCGGCCTCAAGCCAGCGGCGGCCTAGAGCATGATCCGGAAAAGTGGAAGCCGGTTTTCCGAAAAGATAATGCTCCACTAAGAGTTTTCATGCGCGAGATTGTGCTCGATACCGAGACCACGGGTCTCGATCCTCTGGACGGCCATCGCCTGGTCGAGATCGGCTGCATCGAGCTGGTCAACCGGATACCCTCCGGCCAGACCTTCCACGCCTATTTCAATCCGCAACGCAGCATGCCGGCGGAGGCGTTTGCCGTCCACGGCCTCAGCGACGATTTCCTCAAAGACAAGCTGTTTTTCGCCGAGGTGGCCGAGGACCTGGTCGCCTTTCTCGGCGATGCGCCGCTGGTCATCCACAATGCCGCGTTCGACGTCGGATTCATCAATGCCGAGCTTGAGCGCGCCGGCCGGCCGCTGATACCGCGCGAGCGGACGGTCGACACACTCTTGATCGCGCGCCGCAAGCATCCCGGCGCGTCAAATCGTCTCGACGACCTTTGCGTACGCTATGGCATCGACAATTCGCGCCGCACCAAGCATGGCGCGTTGCTTGACGCCGAACTGCTCGCCGAAGTCTACGTCGAACTGATTGGCGCGCGCCAAGCGCAACTCGTGCTGTCGCAGACGACGATGACGCGCCGGCTGGCCGGCGAACCCATCATCGTCCGCGAGCGGCTGCTGCCGCTTGTCGCCGCGGTGACCGCCGAGGAGCGCGCGGCGCATCGGGCGTTCATCGCCACCCTCGGCGACAACGCCATTTGGCGCGACTACGTCAGTTCGGATTGACCGGCCGGGGCTGCGCCGCGGGCTGCGTCGCCGCAAGGCGCTGGCGGTAGAGGCCGACAAAATCGATCGGGTCGAGCAACAGCGGCGGAAAACCGCCGTTGCGCACCGCGGTCGCGACAATTTCGCGGGCGAAGGGAAAAAGCAGGCGCGGGCACTCGATCAGGATGATGGGCTGCAGGCTCTCGGCCGGCACGTTCTGGATGCGGAAGACGCCGGCGAAGATGAGCTCGAAGCTGAACAGCAGCGTGCCCTGGATTTCCGCTTTGCCTTCCAAGCGGAGCGTCACCTCGACATCCGTGCTGCTGCCGCTCACGGGCGCGGCATCGACGTTGACCTGGACGTTGATGGTCGGCTGCTCGCCGCTTGGCGCCATCGATCGGGGGGCGTTCGGATTTTCGAACGACAAGTCCTTCACGTACTGGGCGAGGACTCCGATCTGAGGCATCGTCGGCTGCGGCTGCGGGCCGCCGTTGGTGGCTGACATACTCGTCTCCGGGCCGCGGGGGCGTTAAAGTCTGGCTAACACAGGCAAAGCGGTCGAACAATGGCGGCCCATCGGCCAACGCCGGAGCCCTGACTGCTCCGGCCCGCCGCAGCAAGCACGTCGTCGATTTCTCGCAGAGGCCGGCCCTACGGCGTGGATTCGGCACACGAATCGGTTCCGGCGGTACGATGTTGGCGCGGCGGCAGCGATCGTTTAAACTGAGCACCGGCGCGCGTATTGGACAGCGGCCACTGGATGGTTCCCCGCGCCTCCCTACATAGAGCGGGGAACTTGGCGCCTTCCGCGGATTCGTCGCCGACCCAGGGATGTATCGTCCCGCCGTTCGCGACACCGAGAGATAGAAGCGTGTTCGATATTTACACCATCATCTTCCTGGCGCTCGCAGTATTCATTTTCCTGCGGCTGCGCAGCGTTTTGGGGCAGCGCACCGACCGCCAGCGGCCGCCCTACGACCCATATGCGACACGCGATGCGGTGCGCAGCCCGGCAAGCGACAAGGTGGTGGCCCTGCCGCCGCGTCCGGCTGAGGCCGCGGCAACGCGACCGGTCGAGGCCGCGCCCCCACCTGCCGACCGCTGGAAGGGAGTGGCCGAGACTGGGTCGACCGTGGCGACGGGGCTCGACGCCATCGTGGCGGCGGATTCGAACTTCGACGTCAAGCATTTCATCACCGGCGCGCGCACCGCCTACGAAATGATCGTGACCGCCTTCGCCGAAGGCGATCGCCGCCAATTGCGCAGCTTGCTGTCGCGCGAGGTCTCTGACGGCTTTGACGCCGCGATCAGCGAACGTGAACGCCGCGGCGAGACCGCGGAGACGCGCTTCGTTTCGATCGACGGCGCGACCATCACCGGCGCTGAATTGCGCGGCCGCACCGCCCAGATCACCATCCGCTTCGTGTCCAAGCTCGTTTCCGCGACCCGCGATCGATCGGGGAACGTGATCGACGGTAACGCCGAAAAGGTTACCGACGTCACTGACGTGTGGACGTTCGCACGCGACGTTTCCTCGCGCGATCCCAACTGGAAAGTCGTCGCAACCGAAGCCGGGCAGTGAGGGCTGAGTGAGGCCGATGGCGGCGCAGTGGTGGGCCTTGCTGCTCATCATCGTGTTCGTCGGCCTCGCCGGCATGCGAACGGCGGCCCGCAGCGGCGAGCGGGAGCCGATCAAATTCCCGGATACGCAATATGAGCCGGTCGACTGGGCCGACCTCGACGGCTGGGCCGGCGACGATCACGCCACGGCCTTTGCCGCGTTCCTCGCAAGCTGTCGCGCGCTGAACGGCAATCGACAGCCTACTGCCGGGGCGGCATCGGTCGCGGACGCGCTCAAAGCCGTCTGCGAGCGTGCTGTCGCTGCCGTGCCGCTCGAGGAGGACGGCGCGCGGAAGTTCTTCGAGGACAATTTCAGGCCGCTACGCATCAGCAAGCTCGGCGATAGCGACGGGTTCCTCACCGGATATTACGAGCCGATCATCGACGGTTCGCGCGTGCCGACCCGCGAGTTCGCGGCGCCGCTGTATCGCCGGCCGCCCAATTTGGTCGTCGCGGGCCGGCGCAAGCTCGGCGATATGTTTCCCAATAAGGGCGTCAAAGTGGGCCGGCGCGTCGGCCGGCGCAAGATCGTGCCGTATTACGACCGCGGCGAGATCGAGGAAGGTGCGCTCGACGGCTGGCATCTGGAAATCTGCTGGCTGCGCAGCCAGCTCGATGTCTTGTTCGCGCAGATCCAAGGCTCGGCCCGGATCAGGCTGGAAGACGGCGCGATACTGCGCGTCAATTACGATTCGCATAATGGCTGGCCCTACGCGTCGGTCGGGCGCGTGCTGGTCGACCGCAAGATCCTTGCCAAGGACGAGGTCTCCATGCAGCGCATCCGCGACTGGATGGAATCAAATGCGGACGCGGCCAGGGACGTACGGCGGCAGAACAAGTCCTATGTGTTTTTCCGCATCACCGATCTTTCCACCGAGGACGAAGCGGTCGGCGGCGAGGGCGTGCCGCTGGTGCCCGGCCGCTCGATCGCGATCGATCGTTCGTTGCACGCCTATGGCACGCCGTTCTTCATCACCGCCGAACTGCCGATCGCCAATGACAAGGCGGGGACGAAATTTCGCCGGCTAGTTTTTGCGCAGGATACCGGATCGGCCATCGTTGGTCCGGCGCGCGCAGATATCTATTTCGGCGCCGGCGATGAAGCCGCGCGGATGGCCGGTCGCATCCGGCATCCGGGGCAGTTCGTGATGCTGTTGCCGCGCGAACTCGATCCGGTCGAGGCAGCGCGCAACGTGCCGCTGCCGCCGGAGCGGTCGGGCTATTTCGCGCAGTTCAGCGTCGGCAGCATGATCGATCCCACCGCGGAAGACGTGCCGCTGCCGGAGGCGAAGCCGGTAATCGAGCCGGAATCGAAGTCGAAGCCCAAACCGAAATCGCGGCGAAAACGATGAGCCGGCGCCGCCCCTTGAGCGAGGAAGAACGCGCGCTATGGAGCGGCTTCGTGCGCTCGATCACGCCGCTGCGCGATGCGCCGGAGCCGCCACCGCCATCCACCAGCGACAACACCGGCGATGCGAGCGCGCCGTCGCGGCGCAGCGCGCGGCAGGAAGCAGTGCCGGGCAAGAATACGCCACCGCTGGCACCGCTCGGCCGGCGTCTCAAGCAGCGTGTCGCGCGCGGCCACGAGCCGATCGACGCCCGCCTCGATCTGCATGGCATGACGCAGAAGGAGGCGCACGCCGCCCTGTTACGCTTCCTGCGCACAGCGCAAGCCGATGGCGTCCGCGTCGCGCTCGTCGTCACCGGCAAGGGAAGCAGAAAAGGCGAGCACCATGGCGCCGAGCGCGGCGTGCTGCGGCGGCAGGTGCCGATGTGGCTGGCGCTGCCGGAATTTCGCCTGCTTGTCGTCGGCTTCGAAGACGCTCACGTCGGTCACGGCGGCGAAGGAGCGCTTTATGTCCGCTTGCGGCGTCCGCGCTAGAGCGTGATCCGGAAAAAGCCTGGCCTCGGACTGGTTCCGAGGGCGGAAGCCGGTTTTCCGAAAAGATTATGCGCCGCCAAGATCTAGACGCGCCGTTAACCTTGACCATCGGAATGCCGGACCGAGCGCAAGAAATGGTCAATTTTGTCTGGCAAAACGGTCTCCTCGATCCGGAGCACCATCAGTCATGTCCGAAGCCGCCGCTATGCAGTCGAAGCCCATCGCCATGCGAGACAATTCCTCCGACAAGCAGGCCCTCGCGCAAGTTGAGAAGTGGATGGCGATGATCCGCGAACTCAGCCGCGAGCGGCAGGCGGAGACAAAGCTCGGCGGCTGAGAAGCGCGCCGATCTTCGCGGCATGTCCGTGCATGCGCCGAACGGTCCCTCTGCCGGCTCAGCGTCGAGACGCTTCGGATTTCGATGATGAGGGAATAGAGGCGGCCAGGACCGGAGCCGAATAGGTGCCTAGGAGCTATTTCGATTCGGTCAAGGCCGCCCGGCTCATGCGCGGACGACTGAGCCGAGCGTCACCCTAAACGCCTTGGCTCAAGCCGCTTTGACGTGGGTCAAAGGCCCTAGCTCAAAATAGGGGGTCCCGGGCTCACTCTTCGGGATCGTGCGCGAGGTCCGCTACAAGATAAACCGGCTTAGGTCGGCGTTCTTGGCGAGATCGCCGACGTGCCTTTCCACGTAGGCCGCGTCGATCTTGACCGTGTCGCCCGAGCGGTCGGGTGCCGCGAAGGAGACTTCGTCGAGCACGCGCTCCATCACCGTCTGCAGCCGCCGCGCGCCGATATTTTCCACGCTCGAATTCACCGCTACGGCCATGTCGGCGACGGCGTCGATGGCATCCTCGGAGAATTCCAGCGTCACGCCTTCGGTCGCCAGCAAGGCGATGTATTGCTTGATCAGCGAGGCCTCGGGTTCGGTCAGGATGCGCCGCATATCGTCGCGCGTCAGCGGTTTTAATTCGACGCGGATCGGCAGCCGACCCTGCAGTTCGGGCAACAGGTCCGAAGGCTTGGAGATGTGGAACGCGCCGGAGGCGATGAACAGGATGTGGTCGGTCTTCACCGAGCCGTGCTTGGTCGCGACCGTGGTGCCTTCGATCAGCGGCAACAAATCGCGCTGCACGCCCTCACGCGAAACGTCGGCGCCGATGCGTCCGTCGCGCGCGCAGATCTTGTCGATCTCGTCGAGAAAGACAATGCCGTTGTTCTCGACTGTCTTGATCGCTTCCTGCGTGAGCTGGTCGGTATCGAGCAGCTTGTCGGATTCCTCGTTGACGAGGATTTCGAAGGAATCGCGCACGTTGACGCGACGGGTCTTGGTGCGGCCACCGCCGAGCTTGCCGAAAATGTCGCCGATCGAGATGGCGCCGACTTGCGCGCCCGGCATGCCGGGAATTTCGAACAGCGGCATGCCGCCGGACGACTGCACCTCGATCTCGATTTCCTTGTCGTTGAGCTCGCCGTTGCGCAGCTTGAGGCGGAACGCCTCCTTGGTCGAGGCGCTGGCATTGGCGCCGACCAGCGCATCGAGCACCCGGTCTTCGGCGGCCTGCTGCGCCCGCGCCTGAACGTCCTTGCGTTTTTTGTCCCGCGTCAAGGTCAGCGCCACCTCCACCAGGTCGCGCACGATCTGTTCGACGTCGCGGCCGACATAGCCGACCTCGGTGAATTTCGTCGCTTCGACCTTGAGGAACGGCGCGGCGGCAAGCTTGGCGAGGCGGCGGGAAATCTCGGTCTTGCCGACGCCGGTCGGCCCGATCATCAGAATATTCTTCGGCAGTACTTCCTCGCGCAGCCGCTCGTCGAGCTGCAGCCGGCGCCAGCGGTTGCGCAGCGCGATGGCGACCGCGCGCTTGGCGTCGGCCTGGCCGACGATGAAGCGATCGAGCTCGGAGACGATTTCGCGGGGAGAAAAGTCGCTCATGGAACCTTTCGGGTCGTGCCGGGAAAACGCTTCACGTCTTCAACGTTTCGACGGTGACGTTCCTGTTGGTGTAGACACAGATGTCGGCGGCGATGTCGAGGGAGCGCCGCACGATGGCCTCGGCGTCGAGCGGTCCGTCGGCGAGCGCGCGGGCGGCGGCCAGCGCGTAGTTGCCGCCCGAACCGATGCCGACGATGCCGGCCTCGGGCTCGAGCACGTCGCCGGTGCCGGTGAGCACCAGGGATACGTCCTTGTCGGCGACGATCATCATGGCTTCGAGCCGCCGCAGGTACCGATCGGTGCGCCAATCCTTGGCCAGCTCGACGGCGGCGCGCATGAGCTGGCCGCGATATTGCTCGAGCTTTGCTTCCAGCCGCTCGAACAGGGTGAAGGCGTCGGCGGTGGCGCCGGCAAAGCCACCGATCACCTCGCCGCCGCCAAGCCGGCGAACCTTGCGCGCGTTGGCTTTGACGATGGTCTGGCCGATCGAGACCTGGCCGTCGCCGCCGACGGCGACCACGCCAGCCTTGCGGACGGTCAGGATGGTGGTGCCGTGCCAAAGGCCGGATGGGCTGGGTTCAGGGGAGGACATGCGCTGGAAAGCCTTGGTTCAAGCCATGATTTAGGAGTTGGCGGCCGGCAATGCAATTGCGGGCCGCGGGACATTGGCGCCGCGCGCCAAGCCCTGATAAAAGCGCGGCGCGGAGAACATGATGCGCAAGGCGTCCGTCAAACGTACCACCAAGGAAACCGACATCGAGGTCGCCGTCGATCTCGACGGCTCTGGCCGCGCGTCGGTCGCGACCGGCATCGGGTTCCTCGATCATATGCTCGATCTCCTGGCGCGGCATTCGCGCTTGGATATCGCGGTCAAGGCTAAGGGCGACCTGCACATCGACCACCACCACACCACCGAGGACGTCGGCATCGCGCTCGGCCAGGCGGTGCGGAAGGCGCTCGGCGACATGAAGGGCATCGCCCGCTACGCCGACGTGCATGTGCCGATGGACGAGGCGTTGACCCGGGTCGCGATCGACATTTCCGGCCGGCCGTTCCTGGTGTTCAACGTCGAATTCGTGCGCGACAAAGTGGGAGCATTCGACACCGAGCTGGTGCAGGAATGGTTCCAGGCCTTCGCCATGAACGCCGCGGTGACGCTGCACGTCGCCACGCTCTATGGCAGCAACGACCATCATATTGCCGAATCGTGCTTCAAAGGTCTGGCGCGGGCGCTGCGGGCGGCGGTCGCCGTCGATTCGCGCGCTGGCAACGAGGTGCCCTCGACCAAGGGCACGCTCGGCAATTGACCCGCTGTCGCCGCGAGGCTTGGTGACAGCATTGGAATAACGCCATGGCCGTTTACACCGTGCATCAGCCGCCGCTGCGCGCCACCGACGCCGCACCTGATCCGCAGCGGTTCGTGTTCGTGCGCGACGGGTTCTATTTCTGGGCCTTCATAGCCGCGTGGCTTTGGATGGCATGGCACCGGATGTGGCTGGTGCTGCTGATTTACGTTGTGGGCTCCACGGCGGTCGAAGGTGCGGTGTATTACGCGGGAGCAGGCAGGGGCGGGACCGTTGTGGTCGGGCTGCTCATTGCGCTCTTGATTGGCGTCGAGGCGAGCACGCTGCGGCGCTTCACGCTGGCGCGCCGCGGCTGGAAGAACGTCGGTGTTGTCAGCGCCTGCGATCTGGAAGACGCCGAGCGGCGCTTTTTCGCCGACTGGGTTCGGGCGGCGCCGACCGCGCGCAGCGCGCCCCCGGCGCCGCCGGCCCGGAATTCGCCGCCGCCGGCGCCACTGCCGCGGATGCCGCAGTCGCCTGACGTCATCGGATTGTTTCCCGAACCGGGAGCCGGCCGGTGAGCGTCGCCATCGTCGATTACGGCTCCGGTAATCTCCACTCGGCGGCCAAGGCATTCGAGCGCGCGGCACAGGAAACCGGCCTGCGACAGCCGATCGTGGTGACGAACGATCCGAGCGTCGTGGCCGCGGCCGACCGCGTGGTGCTGCCCGGCGTCGGCGCCTTCGCCGATTGCCGGCGCGGCCTCGACGCCGTCAACGGCATGGTCGCGGCGCTCGAGGAAGCGGTGCGCCGCAAAGGCCGACCGTTCTTCGGCATCTGCGTCGGCATGCAATTGCTGGCCGAGCGCGGCCGCGAATACGAAGTCACCCCCGGGCTCGGCTGGATCGCCGGCGAGGTCGATCGCATCGCGCCGAACGATCCGAACCTGAAAATTCCGCACATGGGCTGGAACACGCTCAACGTCGACCGCGCGCACCCATTGCTCGACGGCCTGACGCTCGGTCCGCAGGGCTTGCACGCCTATTTCATCCATTCCTACGAGCTCAAAGTGGCGGATCGCGCCGATCTTGTGGCGGAAGCCGATTACGGCGGCCCGGTCACTGCGATCGTGGCGCGCGACAACATTGTCGGCACGCAATTCCATCCCGAGAAGAGTCAGCGGCTCGGTCTCGCCCTGATCGCGAATTTCTTGAAGTGGAAACCTTGATCCTCCTTCCCGCCATCGATCTGAAAAACGGCGAAGCCGTGCGCCTCGAGCAGGGCGACATGGCGCGTGCGACGATCTTTCATCGCGACCCCGCCGAGCAGGCGCGCGTTTTCGCGGCGCAAGGCTTTGAGTACCTCCACATCGTCGATCTCGACGGCGCCTTCGCCGGCAAGCCGATGAACGCCGCGGCGGTCGAGCGCATCCTCGCCGCGGTGAAAATTCCCGTGCAGCTCGGCGGCGGAATCCGCGACCGCGCAACGATCGATGCGTGGCTCGATAAGGGCGTCAGGCGGGTCATCATCGGCACCGCCGCTGTGCGCGATCCGGCGCTGGTCAAGGCTGCTGCGCGCGCCTATCCCGGTCGCATCGCCGTCGGGCTCGATGCGCGCGACGGTGCCGTCGCGGTCGAAGGCTGGGCGGAGACCTCGGAGATTTCCGTGCTCGATATCGCACGACGGTTCGAAGATGCCGGCGTCGCCGCGATCATCTACACCGACATCGCGCGAGATGGCATGCTCCGCGGGCTGAATCTCGACGCTACCATCGCGCTAGCGGAAGCGGTGTCGATCCCGATCATCGCTTCGGGCGGGCTCGCCTCGATCGAGGACGTGCGTGCGCTGCTGACACCCCGCGCGCAAAAACTCGAAGGCGCCGTGGTCGGCCGCGCGCTCTACGACGGCCGGCTCGATGCGGCGGCGGCGTTGCGGCTCGTTCGTGCGGCGCGGGCGGCGTGACGTGTTCAAGGTTCGCGTCATTCCCTGCCTCGACGTCAAGGACGGCCGCGTCGTCAAGGGCGTCAATTTCGTCAATTTGCGCGATGCCGGCGATCCGGTCGAGGCGGCGATCGCCTACGACGAAGCCGGCGCCGACGAGCTGACCTTCCTCGATATCACCGCCAGCCACGAGGATCGCGGCATCATGCTCGATGTCGTGCGGCGCACCGCGGAAGCCTGCTTCATGCCGCTGACGGTCGGCGGCGGCGTGCGCACGATCGATGACATTCGCGCGCTGTTGTCTTCCGGCGCCGACAAGGTGTCGATCAACACGGCGGCGGTCGCGCGCCGCGGCTTCGTCAAAGAGGCGGCGGAAAAGTTCGGCGACCAGTGCATCGTGGTCGCGATCGACGCCAAGAAAGTGTCGAAGCCGGGCGAGGCGGCGCGCTGGGAGATATTCACCCATGGCGGCCGCCATCCGACCGGCCTCGACGCCGTGGCCTATGCGCGCGAGGTGGTCACGCTCGGCGCCGGCGAGATCCTGCTCACCTCGATGGATCGCGACGGCACCCGCCGAGGATTTGACATCCCGCTGACGCGTGCCGTCGCCGACAGCGTCTCGGTTCCGGTGATCGCCTCGGGCGGCGTCGGCAATCTCGATCACCTGGTCGAAGGCATCCGCGACGGCCATGCCAGCGCGGTGCTCGCCGCCTCGATCTTCCACTTCGGCGAGTACTCCGTGCGCGCCGCCAAGGAATACATGGTGCGTGCCGGCCTGCCGGTGCGGCTCGATCCCTAATCGCCGCGCCTTTAGGGCGCGCGGTTCAGCCTCGCCGGGCGAGGAACTGGCACGCCTTCCATGCATGCGGCCTCTCCCCGCCTCGATGAAGAGATGCTAAGGAGGCGCGCCATGGCGCCGTACACCCTCCAGGACCTCGAAAAGCGCGTGCAAGCGCGCGCGCAGGCCGATGTCGGCACCTCCTACACCCGCGGGCTGATCGACAAGGGCGTGGCCCACTGCGCGAAAAAACTCGGCGAGGAAGCAGTCGAAGTCGCCATCGCCGCCGTCGCCGAGGACCGCGGCCGCGTGGTCGCGGAAGCCGCCGATCTCCTCTATCATCTGCTCGTCGTGCTGCATGCGCGCGGCATCGCGCTGGCCGAAGTCGAAGCGGCGCTCGAGGACCGCACGCGCCAATCGGGCCTCGACGAGAAGGCAACGCGCAAGGGCGGCTAAGGGCGATCCGTATGGAGCAACGCACCGAACCGGATGTCTCGCCTTATCGCGTGTTCTCGCGGGCGGAATGGGCGAATTTGCGCGAAGACACGCCGATGACGCTCGAGCCGGCCGAAGTGGCGCGGCTGCGCTCGGTGCACGACCGGCTGGACATGTCGGAGGTCGAAGAAATCTACCTGCCGCTCTCGCGGCTGCTCTCGCTTTACGTGGCGGCGACGCAGCGGCTGTTTCACGCCCAGCAGGGCTTTCTTGGCACCGAGGACGCCAAGATGCCCTACATCATCGGCGTCGGCGGCTCGGTCGCGGCCGGCAAATCGACCACCGCGCGCGTGCTGCAGGCGCTGCTGGCGCGCTGGCCGAATGTGCCCAAGGTCGATCTCATCACCACCGACGGGTTTCTTTTCCCCAATGCCGTGCTCGAACGGGAAGGCCTGATGGAGAAAAAGGGCTTTCCGGAAAGCTACGACCTGCCGGCACTGCTGAACTTTCTTTCCGGCATCAAAGCTGGACGCCGGCCGGTGCTCGCGCCGGTCTACTCGCATCTGATCTACGACGTCATTCCCAACGAGTGGATCGAAATCGATCGGCCGGAAATCCTCATCGTCGAGGGTCTCAATGTCCTGCAGACCGGCCGCCTGCCCAAGGATGGCAAGGCCATTCCCTTCGTCTCCGATTTTTTCGATTTCTCGGTCTATCTCGACGCCGACGAGGACGTGCTGCTGTCGTGGTACGTCAACCGCTTTCTCGCTTTGCGGGGCACGGCCTTCGCGGATCCAAGATCATACTTTCACCGCTACGCGCGATTGACGGATACCGAGGCGGCTGTCACGGCAACGTCGATCTGGAACCGCATCAACCTCGTCAATCTGCGGGAGAATATCCTGCCGACGCGCCCGCGCGCCGACCTCATCCTGAAAAAGGGCGAAAGTCACGAGGTCGAGGAAGTGGCGCTGCGCAGGCTGTGACGCCAGCGCTCGACTTCGGCGAGCTCGGCTTCCGGCCGCTCGCTGATGACCTTGGCGCGGCCGAGATAGACTGTTCCGGCTTCGCCGTCGATCGACAGCCAATCGCCTTCTTTGATCGCGGCTCCGGCGAGCCGCGCGCAATGACCTGCGACGTCGACGACAAGCGCCGCACAGCCGACGACGCACGGTTTTGCCATCTGCCGCGCCACCAGCGCCGCATGCGCGGTGCGGCCGCCGATCGCCGTCACGATGCCCGCGGACACCGCAAAGCCGCCGACGTCGGCGGTCGTCGTGTCCGGCCGCACCAGAATGACGGGATCCCCGCTTGCCGCCAGGCGAGTGGCACTATCCGGATCGAAAGCCGCGCGTCCGACCGCAACGCCCGCCGATGCCCCGACACCGCGCCCAACCGGCTCCGCAGCGGCGACCAGCCGCGTGGTGACGAGCGAGCGTTGCTGCAAACCGTTCAGGCGCTGCAAGGCTTCCATCGGCGCGATGCGGCCTTCCTTGACGAAGTCGATCGCCAAGCGCAGCGCCGCCTGCGGCGTGCGCTTTCCTGCGCGCGTCTGCAAAATCCACAACTTGCCGTTCTCGATGGTGAATTCGACGTCCTGCATGTCGCCGAAATCCTGTTCGAGCCGCCGCAATGCTTCGCGTAATTGCGCGGCGACCTCGGGAAGCGAACGGACAATGGCCGCTTCGGTATCGGGATTATGTCCGCCGGACACCACGTCTTCGCCTTGCGATTCGAACAGCACCTCGATCACCGGCCTATTGAGCCCGGTCGACGGATCGCGTGAAAACGCCACGCCGGCGCCCGAGGAAATTCCGGCATTGCCGAAAACCATGGCCTGCACCGTGACCGCCGTGCCCTGCAAATATTCGAGATGCTCGAGCTTGCGATAGGTGCAGGCGCGGTCGCTCAGCCACGAACGAAACACCGCCTGCGCCGCGGTCTTGAGCTGTTCCATGGGGTCTTCGCTGAGCACATGGCCTTCGCGCTCGATGACTTGCTCGTAAGCCGTCGCCAGACGTTCGAGCGCTTCACAATCGAGCGCGCGCTCGCTGCCGACCCTCTCGGCGCCGACGAGTTCGTTGCGCTTCGCCACGAAGGCGGCCGGATCGACACTGAGGACCACGCCGCCATAGCTTTCGAGAAAGCGGCGGCGGCAGTCGCCGGCAAAGCGCGGGTGACCGGTCATGCGCACCAGGCCGCGAACCGCCGTAGATGTGCAGCCGAGATTGAGCACCGTATCCAACATTCCCGGCATCGACCGCGCCGCACCCGAGCGCACCGACACCAGCAGCGGGCGGCGCCGGTCGGCAAACCTCTTGCCGGTGGCGTTCTCCAGAAATTCGATGCCTTCGGTGAGGCCGTCCGACAGACTTTGCATGGAACTGGCGTCGCCGCTGAGGCTCGCCGCACAAAGGTCGATCGGCAGCACGAATGCCGGCGGCACCGGAAGACCAAGCGCCGCCACGCGCGCCAGGTTGGCTGCCTTGCCGCCGACGAGCTCGGCGGAATATTGCTCGGCCGCTCCGTCACCGATCCGCGCGATCTGCATGTTCCGGCCGCTCCAATATTGGTCGAGCACGATCTATGCGGAAAGATCGGCGAGCACGTGCTCGCGCAAAAGATGGCCGAAGGCCGCCATCCGGTCGGTCGAGCGTTCAAGCGCGCGGGCGAGATCGAGAACCGACAAGGCCGTTTTCAGATTGAAATCGCCGGTCAGGATTCTCGCCGTCGCCATGCGTTCTGCCGCGTCGGCTCGGTGCTCGGTGTCGATCAACCGGCCGACCGCGGCGAGCGCATCCTCGGTGTCGACGCGGTGGCCGTCGGGCACCTCGGCCGCGGCGGCAATGCCGACGGCGGCGGCCTCGGTGCCGGAGACCGTGGCGGAACAAAGCTCGGCCAGCGGCTCGAGCAGTTCGGCGGCAACCTCGCCGGGAACAAGCGAAGCGACAAACGCCGCCTGCTCCAGTTCGTCGATCGCGTTCTCCATCTGATTGATGAGGAGTTCGATGCCGCGCGTGGCGTCGAGCCGCACAATCTCGCTTCGCGCTTCGATGGCGATCCGGTCGGCTTTTTCCTCGATACCGCGCGCCCGTTCGGTCAATGCCGCGCAGTCGAAGGGCCGGTGCGCCTGCCGTTCGGCGACGAATAGAGCAATGTGGGCCGCGATCTCGCGTGCCAAGCCGGCCTGCCTTATCATCACCGCCAACAGCGTTCGATCGACCCGCTGCAAATGCCCAACAAGCGCGGCTTCGATGCGGTCCCGCGCCAGCCGCACCGAGCTTCCTTGCAGCAACGCTTCGGCCGAGACCCGCAGCACCGTCTTGAGAAAATCGGCAGCGGCGTCGCGCCCGAGCGTCTGGTCGAGCCGCTCGCCGAATCCGATCCGCGACGGCGCCGCGTGACGTACAGCTGATGCCACCAGCTCCGCGCCGCCAAGTTGCAGGAAGCCGCGGTGGCCGACGCGATGGCGTGCGGCCCAGTCGAGGATGCGGATCGCGTCGGCGTTGGAGACCCATTCCCGCAGCACCTTGCGGGCCTTGTTCCAGTCGATCAGGAAGACCAGCGACGCACCGACCGTTTCGAGAAACGCGTCGCGGCGCTTGCTGCTATCGAACGCATAGCGGCCGGTGATCAGATAGAAAGCGGCGTTATCGGGCAGGGCAGGCGCGCTCTTGCGCTCGAGCCCGCTCCATTGCACCGGGACGTTGCGGAACAGCCCGGTGAAGAACTTGGCGCGCGGCAGATGATTGTCCGCATAGATGACGGTCACCGCGTCGGCTTCGACGGTGATGACCACGACATGGGCATCGGTTTCTCCGATGTCGTTCTGGATCGTCAGCCGCCCGCCTGCCCGCGTTGCCGTCGTCCCCAGTCCGGGATGGCCGAACTTGAGCTTCTCCGTCGCCTCCACCCCGCGCATGAACGCTTCGACCGCCGGCCGGTCCTCCGGCAACAACGCGGAGACATGCGCGCCCGCGAGTACCTCCTCCGCGTGCGCGGCCGCCAGCCGGTTCAGCGCTTTGTGCAAATCCATGACCAGGCGGTGCAGGCTGTCGCCGCCGCCCGCGGACAGGCCGGTCAGGCTGGCGACTTCCGCAAGCTCGATATCGTCGGCGGCGCCGAACGACACCGACGCTTGGATTGCCGCGAGGCGTTCAGCCGCGCGGTCGCCCTGCACCGGGTCGCCGGCTTTGACGGCGCGGATCATAGTCTCCACGTCGGCCCAGATCGCAGCTCCCAGGCCGCCGAGCCCCGGCGCTGAAAGGCGCTCGCCAACTGAGACCGCTGCGCGGTTGACCAGCGTTTCCAAGGCCATGGTGTCGATGCCGGCGGCCCGGCATTCGCCTGCCAGATCGAAGCGCGCGGTCAGAGGCTCGTGCGCGTGCTGCGCGGCCGCCTGCAAGACGCTTAACCGGGCTTTGACCCGGTCGTTTGCCGCCAAGCCCTCGGCAATGAGGGAGGGCAAGAGCAGATCGAATTGTCCCAGTTCCTCAATGATTTCGGATTTCATTGGCCGGCGCCCGTACCCATCTGCGGTCCAATCAGAGCATATTCAGGCGACGGCGTTATTGAGCCAGATCATTCACCGGACTGTCACAAAATCGGACCGGGACGTCCGGGTGGTCGGCGAGGCAAACGCTGAAATTACGCGGCGAGCGCGGCGTCATCGGCGCCGGCGAGCGCGGCCGCCAGGCGTTCGCGGTCGAGCGGCTTGACCAAAAATCCATCCATGCCGGCGGCGAGACAGGCTTCGCGGTCCTCGGCGGAGGCATTGGCGGTCAGCGCCAGGATCGGCGTGCGCGGCGCGTTGTTCTCGGCCTCGATCGTGCGGATCCGCCGCGTCGCCTCGAGGCCGTCCATGCCCGGCATGTGCAGGTCCATGAGCACGCGGTCGTAGGGCGTGTCGGCGGCGCGGGCGGCGAGCCAGGATTCGACAACGGCGGCGCCGCTCGCGGCGATGGTCGGATGGTGGCCGAGCTTGACCAGTAGCGCGCGCGCCAAGAGTGCGTTGATTTCGTTGTCCTCGGCGACGAGGATCGACAGCCCGCTATCGGCAGGGAACAGGCTCGGCGCTTCCGCGGGCTCGCTCGCCGTGCCTGCATCGAAGGCGTCATCGGGCGAAAAGCGGGCGGCGAGCGAGGCGGCCCGCACCGGCTTGATGAGATAGCCGGTGAAGCCGGCTTCTTTCAGCGCGGCAAGCTCGCCGCGCATCGCCGGCGTGATCAGCACCAGCCGCCGCGGGATCGCGGCGGCGAGCCGCGCCAGCGCCGCGCTCGACGGCGTGCCGAGCGCGTGATCGACCAGCACGGCGCTCCACAGCTGCTCCGGCAACAGCGCCGCGGCTACCCGATCGTCGGGAACGATTTTCGTGCGCGCGCCCCAGCGTTGCAGCCGGCGCGCGATCAAGGAGGCTTCGATCGCCGCCGGCGCGACGATCAATATATCGCTGCGGGCAAGATCCGGCACCGCCAGCGCCGGCTCATCGGCGTCGCCGGTCCGCGGCAGCGGAACCACGACGCGGAAGGTCGAGCCTTGGCCGCCGGCGCTGTCGACCGCGATCGAGCCGCCCATGCTCTCGACGATCCTTTTCGATATGGTCAGACCGAGCCCGGTGCCGCCGAATTTTCTTGTCGAGCCGCCGTCGGCCTGCTCGAATTCCAGGAAGATGCGCGCTTGGTCTTCGGGCGCGATGCCGATGCCGGTGTCGTGTACCGTGATGGCGAGGGCATCGGGCTGTGCGCCTGGTTCGACGACGATCGACACGCCGCCGCGTTCGGTGAACTTGATCGCATTGCCGGCGAGGTTGAAGAGAACCTGGCGCAGCCGGGCCGCGTCGCCGACGACTTGCGCCGGCAGGCGCTCGTCGACATAGCAGCAGATTTCCAGCCCCTTTGCCTGGGCGCGGGGCCCGAGCAGCTCGACCGCCTCCTCAACCAAGGCCGCGAGCGCGAACGGCCGTGCGGCGAGGTCGAGCCGGCCGGCTTCGATCTTGGAGAAATCGAGAACCTCTTCGATCAACGAGAGTAGCGTTTCCCCCGACGTCTTCACCGCCTTCAGATAGGTCGCCTGCTCCGCGGTCAGCGGGGTGTCGCCAAGGAGATCGGCCATGCCGAGAATGCCGTTCAGCGGCGTCCGTATCTCGTGCGACACCATGGTGAGAAAGCGCGACTTGGCGCGGTTCGCCGCCTCGGCCTGGTCGCGCGCCTCGGCCAGCGCCTGTTCGGCAAGCACGCGGTCGGTCACGTCGCGGCCGACGCTCTGCATTTCGCTGCCGCCGTCGGCGCGCACGGTGACTTCGCGCCAGGCGATCCAGCGCGCCCCGTCGGGCGCGGCGATTTTCTGATCATGCACCTGTGTGCCGTCGGCGAGACGACGGGGCTCGCCCTGCTCCGCAACCGGCAGCACAGACGGGGTCGCCAGAAGGTCCTCGCGCGGGCGGCCGGCGAGGGTGCAGAACGCGTCGTTGGCGTAGGTGATCGCGCCGTTGCCGTCGCGGCGCACGATGACGTCGCCTTGCGCCTCGAAGAAGCTCGAGGTGCGCTCCTGCGCTTCGCGTATTTCCCAGTTGCGATCCGCCGCCTCGTCGAGCCGCGCCTCGAGATCGCGCAGCTCGGTCTTCATCTGACGGATGCGGGAAATCAGGATTCCGATGGTCCCGCACGAGGCGCCGAACAGCGCCGCGACGCCGATGGCGAACATGTACGGATCGTAGTGGGCCTCGGGGGAAGTCGCCCCGGCGAGGAAGCCGAAGGCGACGGCAAACGCCATGGAGGTAATGGCCAGCCCGCGGACAATCAGGGAAAGGAGGCGGCGGCTGAGGATGGCGGGCTTTCGGAGCGTGGCGTGCGGCCGCATGGTCCCTGTCCCGCTCTCTGCGCGGTCACGGCGGCCGTTGTGGCGCGCTGCCGGTACGCATTGTTCTCGATGCAGTGATGTGAATTTTGGCCTATGAACCTTGCGCATCCCTTACAGTCAGGAATGACGATTGGAGCAAGGGTTGATGCTTTGTTAACAGGCCGGGTGCCATTTTATTGCGAAAGATAGTAAAGATTCCCCTGTGTTTTGCGGGTTTGGACTGCTATCCCAAGGCGATCCGTACACGTACACGCCAACCATTTGACGACTAAAATCCGATGGCCGGTAAGCGATATTCCAAGCTCACGGATCGGATCATTCAAACGGTCTGCGATTTTATCGACGACGGCGACGAAACACTGCCCAAGCGGGTCTTTTACGACTCGCAAGTTCCAGGGCTGCGCATCAGGGTCGGCCGACATCGCCGCACGTGGTTCTACTTCCAGGAATACCGCGTCAAGGGAAAGCGCGGAACGGTGTTCCGCCGCCTTGGCTTCTGGCCAGGGATGAACGTCGCCACGGCGCGCAAGGAAGCTCTACAGCACGCGGCGAGAGTTGCCGCAGGTCGGCCGCAGCCGGGCCGCCGCGACGCGATCACGCTGGAACAGGCGACGACGGAATACATCGAGAGCTTGAAAGCACGCGGCAAGAAGTCAGCGCGGCACGTGCGGTCGCTTACCTCCATTCACTTGCTGCCGGAGTTCGGCCGCTTCACGTTGGCGGAGTTGTCCGACGCGCCCGCGTTGGTACGTGACCATCATCTGAAAATATCGAAGCGGTCGCCGGTCTCGGCTAACCGCGTCATGACTATGCTCGGCTCGATCTACCGGCACGCCGCTCGCCTCGACCGCAGCCTGCCGCAAGCCTCGCCGATCAGTGCGGTGCGCTTTAATCGGGAGGAGCCTGCGCAGACGGCCATGTCGTTCTCTGAGTTCCCAGTATGGCGCGAGCGGGTCGAGACGTTGCCGCCGATCCGTGCCGCTTACTTTCGCTTGCTGCTGCTCACCGGAATGCGCGGCGGGGAGGCGACACGATTGCGGTGGAGCGACATTGATACACGCACCCGCTCGATCACACTGCACAAGCGCAAGGTCGGCCCGGACATTGTGATCCCAATGTCGGCGGCCATCGCTCGCGAATTGCAACGCGCTCGCAATGTTGCCGCACGCGATGTCGAATTGATCTTCCCCGGCTCGCGCAAATGGAACGATGTACCGCGACATGCGCTCCGCCATTCGTACCGCACGGTCGCCGCCGATCTTCAAATTGACGAGCTAACGGTAAGATTGCTGCTAGGCCATGCGTTGACGGGGATCAGTCAAAGCTACGTCACTCGCGCGGTGCTGTCGGGAGGCATTGGGCTGCGCGCAGCGCAACGAAAGATCAACCGCGGGATTCTGAACTTGCTGTCGGGCTGAGAGTGATCGAAATTCGGAGCGGTTTCTTTGCCGCCTGGGCACCGGCCGCGAAGCGATTGAATGCCTCAATAACTTTTGTCACCGCATGATCGCGCGGCACTGTCGTCAATTCGTGATCGCGGTCTATTGCAGCTTGCGCCGCGCTCAATTCGGCGCACGCCTTCAAGATAGCTCGCACTGATTCCTGTAAATCGGTTTGAGTATTCATGTCCGCACCGCCCGCGTGATCGTCGAAGGCCGGTGGGTTGTCAGCTTCAAGGTTCCGGCTGCTCGCACGTCGGCAACAACCTCGTCGGCGAGTTGCTCGAAAAGATCGTCGGGCACATCGGCGAGCGTGAAGCCCGGCGCGCCTCGTTGATTGTCTCGCGACTGATGCGTGGTTTAGTACGGGAACGCAAGCAAAACTACGCTTATCTCGCAAAACAGGGTTAGTAAAAAACTCTTGGGAAGCTGTCGTTCTACCACTGAACTACGCCCGCGAAGTCCTTATTACATCGTCATTTCTTGAAGCTAGGCTAGAGTTTTGTCCGTCGCTTGTTCGGCACACCGACCCGCCGGCCCATCGGCCGGAAGCGCCGGACAAATTTGTTTGCCGATGTAACAAGCATTCTCGCACCATGACGACAGGTTGACCATACTCCTGGAAAGGCCGGCAAGACACCCGCGATGGGCTACATTATAGGCGCCGCCGGGACGACTGCAATTGCCCGGTGCAGACCACGGCGCAGCAAATCTTTAACGCTAGCGCTGGATTATGGATGTTTAGCGCCGCTCCGGTGCTGCAAAGCGTGGTGCTCGACGCGAACAACAATCTAGCGGACACGGTGACCGCGTCGAGCGTTCCCTTGTTCGAGACCTCCATGGCGATGTCCTGCTGATGCAGGCGCTCATGAAGGCGGTGCCGGACAGGGCTGCCCTCTTTAATCGTTGGCGACTTCGACCAGCTTCCCTCGGTCGGTTCCGGCCAGGTGCTGGCCGATGTCATCTCATCCGGCGCGGTGCCGGTGGTGCGCCTCACCGAAGTATTCCAGCGGGCAGCCTAAAGCCAGTTCATCGTGAAATGCCGACCGTATAAACCACTTCTTCGCAAACCCGCAGCCGAGAGCGACTTCTATTTTGTCGGGGCAAATGATCGCGGGACCACGGGATTTTTCATGGCCGTCGACAAGTCACCACCAAAGAGCCAGACTCTCGTCAGGGCCATGAGGACATTTACCCTCGCAGGGACGAGCGCAATGTCGTGTAAACAGATTGCGAGGCGACGCGCGTGATCATGTCGGCCTTCACCTCGCTGTCGGCCGATCCGCTGGCCCCGCACGCCGCATAGCGTCCTGACTTGCCGTCGGGGCGCAGACCCACCGGCCGGGAGATGGAGCACAACCTTGCCAAGGCTGGGGTCAAGGGTTCGAATCCCTTCGGGCGCGCCATATAATAAAATCAATGGCTTAGACGGTCGATTAGCGGCATTAGCGGCATTCGTTAGCGGCAGTCTATGTTTTCCGAGCGCAGCTGGAGGCGCATATTGCGCGCGGGCCGGGTTGCCATCCGCTGGTCCGCCTGGAACCCGTAGGTCCGCTTTTTGGGGCGAAAATGCTTCGCCCTTTGGTTCATGGCAAGCATCGCTGCTGCAATTAAACAAGGCCCCCGTGAGAACCCCAATGAGCGAGTTGGTGAGCGACCCTTTGATGCGCGAGCACGAAGTACTGTTCCTTGATTTTCTTGGGTTCGCTTCGGCTGTCGAGCAATGGAACGATCAACAGATGGAGAGGCTGATTCGGATGCTGGCCGGGATCGCTGAAGGGCAATCGAGTTTCGACGTGAAAGGAGAGGCACGGTAGGACGGCAGCTACAAGATCACGAGTCCAGCCGCGATCACGACATTTTCAGACAATATAGTGGTGAGTTATCCCGCCGTACTTGGTGACCCTGTGGACGATGCTACGAGTCTAGTCGCGCCAGGCTGGGCCCACATGGTTCGGCAACAAATGCAGCGAATCACCGCAGAAATTGTTCGTGTCGGGCTTGACGTTGGGCTTTTGGCGCGCGGCGGTTTGAGTAGGGGTAGGCTTTATCATGAGGGGCGCGTCGTGGTTGGTGAGGCTATGGTCGATGCGTATCGTCTCGAAAGGTGCGTGGCGAAGCAGGCGCGCGTCGCTGTATCTCCGCGCATCCCCGATAATGAGGGAGTATTTGTTGATGTAGACGGAACGCGGTGCCTCGATTTTTTCACAGAGCTGATGATTTCGGCTGAAGATGCACACGGCGATGCTTTGGCGTGGGCGCGGGCAAAACGGGCTTATATTGATGAGACCGTTGAGACCCTGACTAAGGGTGGACGCCACAAAGAAGCCGCTAAATGGCGGAATTTTCGAGACTGGCTTTGCAGCAAAGTTAGAAATAGCTGGCCTGGCGGCAGCCTCGAATATTGAGTAAGTGCCAGGCACTCTTGCCAGGAGCGAGCATGTCCACAATTCCGAGCAACATCGAGTGTAAGGATTGTAGTTCACCCATAGATGCGACAGCGGATGCACCCGGCACGCCTGCGCCCTGCCCGAAATGCGGTAGCGTCAGACGCAGGGTCAAACTTACCGCAAGTGGCGGGCAGCCGTCTAATTACACGCTCGATAACTTTGTCGCGCACAAGCTGTCGCTCCTTACAGAATGTGGCGCTCGTGAACTATCAACCAACGCGAATTGGATCGGCGCGTTTGTTCTTACAAGTGTATTTAGAGCGACCTTGCCACCGAAGAATCGTGCGTACGTTTTTAATTTCCTTCGGCGCACAGAGGGTGCTTCTTCCGCATATCGGGAAGCGCGCACCGCGCTCATCGAATATCTCCAAACGCCGCGCAATGTTCTATCGCCTTACTTCCGGGCACTTTTGAACTTCGAGGTGTGCATTGCGCAGTGCTATCAAGGCTATGAGATGCTAGCGACCGCTTCCGGGAAGAAACTTTTTCAGAAGAATGACGGAAGCGACGCCGAACGACTGCAAACGCTGTACGTTGATTCAAAGCACATGGATAAGATGATAGATGGCGGCAGGCTTCCGACTGAGGCCACGACGGCAATTTGGATAACGAACGTGGGCTTGGAGAGCAATCGAGCGGCAGTCACGTTCGATGAGTTGCTTGAAATGGTGCGCAATATGGGCGAGCTTGCCGACCAGCTATCAACACTTACCCCTGCCACCGCCGCGTAGGGGACAATCAGTATTGGCCGCCGTCAACCTTCAATCCTTCATTTAAATCGGACAGCAAATTTTTGTTGCTCGAAATTCTTGCTGTACTCGACGTAGCTTGCGGACGGCGCACTATAAGTGCCGGATGACGTGTCGGCATTCCTACTGGGCCGCGTGCCAAAAGGCATGTCACAAAAATACCTGTTGCGCTGGGCGCTATCGTCCCGGACCGGCAATCCATGAGGCACAGGCCAAAATATCTGGCGAAATGGTCCGCCTGCTGCACAAGCGGGCGCCGCCGCGAGGCTGGGGTAAAGTGTTGATTGTGCGCGACACTCTCGTTGGCGAGGATTGGAAGAATCGAAATTCCTTCGCCGAAAATTTGACAGAGTTTTCAATAGGTTAAGAGGAATGATTCTGAGTGGATGCGGCGCCGCAGTGAAAAGTCTAGACTGCGTATCCAAAATAAATGAATAAATACAATTAGTTAGCAAAGCGATTCCGCGCGGAACCCGTGGCCGTGGTACTCAACGAAAGAGGCGCACCGGGCAAACGGTACGCCTCTTCGTTTTGGAAACCCCAGACCACGGTGGAACGTGGACCGGCTCTCGTTGACGAAGTCGCATTGTTCTGAATCGCCTGAGCCTGTCAACTCCGCCGTGGTCGCAACCCTAATGAGGTATGCGACCAATGCAGTACGTGATCAGTTACGACCAGCACAGGGACAGGGACTACACGCCCGTATGGAACCAGCTAAACAGCTGGGGGGCTAAAAGGGTCCTGGAATCTGTGTGGCTACTCACTTCAGCACTGACCGCCGATCAAATTCGCGATCAGTTGATGGCGATTACTCGCAAAGAGGACAGCCTTCTCGTCATTGAGCTGAAACCAGCCTCGAACTGGGGAACTTATCAGGCTCAGGCCGCTGGGGTGCAGTGGCTCCGGCAGAATATTGCCGCCTAACCCCCACGCTAATCGACGGGGCGCGCACGAAGTCAAGCCGTGCGCGCGCTTCATCGCGTATCGCACATGATCGGCGAGCAGGAAATCACACCTTCAATGAGCGCGGCGGGACGTGCCTCAAGTGCGGCATGACCTGGAATGCGTTTTGGGACCGCGACAGCAAGCAATATCAGCGCCCATGCTCCGGGCAAAAAGCGGAGCCGCCCGAGCGCATAAGCATCCCGGATGACGACGAATAGGCGCGACCATGAATGAAACCATTTGGGACGAAAGACGCCGTAGGGCAGTCACGGCGAGTGGTTGATGACCATTACCATGCAGATTCCACGTCGATGGTGCCGCCCGGTCGCCGGCTGGTAACTCTGTCGTACCGGCCATGAAACGTCCGCCCGAGAATCAGCCGCAGGAGGTCCTTGCCGGCCTCGTGGAGCGCCTCACGTACCATAATGCCGAGAATGGTTTTTGCGTTCTGCGGGCCAAGGCGCGCGGGCACCGTGATGTCGTAACCGTTGTCGGCCATGCCGCAACCATTGCAGCCGGCGAGTGGATCACGGCGTCAGGCGAATGGGTCAACGATCGGACGCACGGCCAGCAGTTCAAGGCGCGGTTCCTGCGCACATCGCCCCCGACCTCGGCCGACGGCATCGAGAAGTACCTCTCGTCCGGCATGATCCGGGGCATCGGCCCGGCCTACGCCAGGAAGCTCCTGCGGGCCTTCGGTGAGAAGGTCTTCGACGTGATCGAGGCGGCGCCGGACCGGCTGCGCGAGGTCGATGGCATCGGGCCGGTTCGCGCTGCCAGCATTCTCGCCGCCTGGGCGGAGCAGAAGGCGGTGCGGGAAATCATGGTGTTCCTGCACAGCCACGGTGTCGGCACGGCGCGGGCAGTGCGCATCTACAAGACCTACGGCCCTGATGCCATCCAGGTCATGACCGAGAACCCGTATCGCTTGGCGCGCGACATCCGCGGCATTGGCTTCAAGACGGCCGACGTTATCGCGATGAAGCTCGGCATCCAGAAGACCGCCATGGTGCGGGTCCGCGCCGGTATATCTTATGCGCTGACCGAGGCCATGAATGAGGGACATTGCGGCTTGCCGACGGAAGAACTGATACCGCTTGCCGAGAAGCTGCTCGAGGTCCCGCAGGAGCTCATCCGCACCGCGCTCGATCTCGAGCTGCAGGAGGGCACGGTGGTCGCCGACCAGGTTGGCGAAACGCCGTGCGTATTCCTGGCCGGCTTGCATCGGGCGGAGCGCACCATCGCTGAGCGGCTGATGCGGCTGGCAAATGGCAAGCTGCCTTGGCCCTGGATCGATCCGGACAAGGCCTTGCCGTGGGTCGAGGGGCGTATCGGTCTTTCGCTTGCCGAGAGCCAGGTCGCGGCGATCCGACTCGCGCTGATGTCCAGTGTTGGTCATGACCGGCGGCCCCGGTGTCGGGAAGACCACCATCGTCAATGCCATCCTGCACATTCTGGCGGCGAAGGGCACGAACCTTCTGTTGTGCGCCCCGACCGGCCGCGCTGCGAAACGGATGACCGAGGCGAGCGGCTTCGAGGCCAAGACCATCCACCGTCTGCTGGAGGTCGACCCTAAAACCGGCGGCTTCAAACGGGGCGACGACAACCCGCTCGACTGTGACCTGTTGGTTGTCGACGAGACCTCCATGGTTGATGTCATGCTGATGCAGGCGCTCATGAAGGCGGTGCCGGACAAGGCCGCCCTCTTGATCGCCGGCGACATCGACCAGCTTCCCTCGGTTGGGCCCGGGCAAGTGCTGGCCGATGTCATCTCATCCGGCGCAGTGCCAGTGGTGCGCCTCACCGAAGTATTCCGGCAGGCGGCCCAAAGCCAGATCATCGTCAATGCCCACCGTATCAACCACGG
>JBEKJZ010000008.1:0-50404 GCA_050010955.1 Xanthobacteraceae bacterium
CGTTTGCGAACTTCGGAATCGAAGGACACTAGCAACGTATTGATCTAGTGTGGCTTTGGTTCAGAAGTCCGCATGACGAGTTCGCGGCAAAAATGATGCGGACTTCTGAACCGCCACACTAGCCGCTTAAGCGCAGGCGCGAGACTTTGGACACTATGCTTGGGGCATCACAGGGCGTCGGCCAATGACGGAGCGCGTCTATCTCGATTGGAACGCCACGGCGCCGCTGCGGGGGGAGGCGCTGCGCGCCTTGCAGGACGCGGCCGGGCTCGTCGGCAATCCGTCCTCGGTCCATGCCGAGGGCCGGGCCGCCCGGCGGCTCATCGAGCAGGCGCGCGAGGAGGTGGCGGCGCTTGTCGGCGCCCAGCCGGCCGACGTGATCTTCACCTCGAGCGGCACCGAAGCCAACATGCTGGCGCTGACGCCCGCGATCGAGACCGCAGGCGAGAAGCGGCCGCGCGACCGGCTGTTTATTCCGGCGATCGAGCATCCTTCCGTGCGCGCCGGTGGCCGCTTCCCGCGCGAGGCCATCGAGGACATCCCCGCCGAGGCCGACGGCCGGGTCAACCTTGCGGCGCTGGCGGAGGCCCTTGCCCCGGCAAAAACGTCGCGGCCGCTGGTCTCGCTCATGTTCGCCAACAACGAGACCGGCGTGGTGCAGCCGGTCGCCGCGGCCGCGACAATCGTGCACGCGGCGGGCGGTCTTCTTCATGTCGATGCCGTGCAGGCCGCGGGGCGCATCCTCTGCGACATCCGCGCGCTCCGCGCCGATCTGTTGACGCTGTCGGCGCACAAGATCGGCGGCGCAAAGGGCGTGGGCGCCCTGGTGCGCGCGGGCGAGCACATCCATTTTGCCGATCCGCTGATCCGCGGCGGCGGTCAGGAGCGGGGGCTCCGCGCCGGCACGGAGAATGTCGCGGGGATCGCCGCCTTCGGCGCAGCCGCCGCGGCGGCGCGCCGCCAGCTGGCGGAAGAGGCGGCCCACATGCTGGCGTTGCGGACGCTCGTGGAGGAGGGCCTGCGCGCCATCTCGCCGCAGGCGTTGATTCTCGGCGCCGCTGCCGAGCGGCTGCCGAATACGACACTGTTCGCGCTCGAAGGCATGAAGGCCGAGACCGCCATCATTGCGCTCGACCTCGAAGGGGTTGCGGTTTCCGCCGGTGCCGCCTGCTCGTCGGGCAAGGTGCGATCCTCGCATGTCCTTGCTGCCATGGGGGTTTCGCCGGCGCTCGGGCGCGCGGCCGTGCGCGTCAGCCTGGGTTGGACGACGACGCAAGCCGATATCGAGCGGTTCCTAAATGCTTGGAGAAAGCTCGCTGGTGCATTATCTAAGGGGTCGAAGGAGCAGCGCGGCATCGCTGCTTAACTGACTGATTTTATGGCCGGTTGAATGGTTCAGGCGGCTGAATGGGGTGACCAGGGACAGAACCAACCCAGGTAGAACATCGCCATAACCGACAAATCCAACCCGCGGTCCTTGAAACCGTGAGCGGAGGGACGAATGCCGGCAGTACAAGAGACCGTCGATCAGGTCCGCCGTATCGACGTCGATCAATACAAGTACGGCTTTGAGACGCTGATCGAATCCGACAAGGCCCCCAAAGGTCTTTCCGAGGATACCGTCCGCTTCATCTCGGCGAAGAAGAACGAGCCCGAATGGATGCTCGCTTGGCGGCTCGATGCCTACAAGCGGTGGCTCACCATGCGCGAGCCGAAATGGGCCAAGGTCGAATACGGCCCGATCGACTACCAGAACATCTATTACTATTCCGCGCCGAAGAAGGCGCCGCAGTCGCTCGACGAGATCGACCCCGAGATTCTGCGGACCTACGAGAAGCTCGGCATTCCGCTGCGCGAGCGCGAAGCGCTGTTGGGTATCCGGAAGGCGGACGGCGAGAAAACGGAAGATGCCGGCGAAGGCGAAGGCGGCAACGGCTATGGCCGCGTTGCGGTCGATGCGGTGTTCGATTCGGTTTCGGTCGCGACCACCTTCAAGGCCGAGCTCGCCAAGGTCGGCGTCCTCTTCATGCCGATCTCCGAGGCGATCCACGAGCATCCCGAGCTGGTGAAGAAGTATCTCAGCACGGTGGTGCCGATCAGCGACAATTTCTTCGCCACGCTCAATTCGGCGGTGTTCTCCGACGGCTCGTTCGTCTACGTGCCGCCGGGCGTGCGCTGCCCGATGGAGCTGTCGACCTATTTCCGCATCAATGAAAAGAATACCGGCCAATTCGAGCGCACGCTGATCATCGCCGACAAGGGCTCCTATGTGAGCTACCTCGAAGGCTGCACGGCGCCCATGCGCGATGAAAATCAGCTTCACGCCGCGGTGGTCGAGTTGATCGCGCTCGACGACGCCGAGATCAAATACTCGACCATTCAGAACTGGTATCCGGGCGACGCGGCCGGCCGCGGCGGCATCTACAATTTCGTCACCAAGCGCGGCGACTGCCGCGGCAAGAACGCCAAGATTTCCTGGACGCAGGTGGAGACCGGTTCCGCCATCACCTGGAAATATCCGAGCTGCATCCTGCGCGGCGACAACTCGCGCGGCGAGTTCTACTCGATCGCCATCTCCAATGGCCACCAGCAGGTCGATTCCGGCACCAAGATGCTGCATCTCGGCAAGAACACCACGAGCCGCATCATCAGTAAGGGCATCGCCGCCGGCCACTCGAACAATACCTATCGCGGGCTTGTCACCGCACACCGCCGCGCCAGCGGCGCGCGCAACTTCACCAATTGCGATTCGCTTCTGATCGGCGAGCACTGCGGCGCCCACACGGTGCCCTATATCGAGGCCAAGAACGCCTCGACCGTATTCGAGCACGAGGCCACGACCTCGAAGATCTCCGACGACATGCTGTTCTATTGCCAGCAGCGCGGGCTGTCGGCGGAGGAGGCGACGGCGCTGGTCGTCAACGGCTTCGTCAAGGACGTGCTGCAGCAATTGCCGATGGAATTCGCGGTCGAGGCGCAGAAGCTGATCTCGGTGTCGCTGGAAGGCAGCGTCGGCTGAACGCGCGTGAGTGTCATGACCGGCTATTGGTTCAAACCCAAGCGTTACGGTTACGGCGCCACGCCGGTGACGTGGCAGGGCTGGGCGCTTACGGGCGGGGCGGTGCTTGTCATTGTCGTCGCCGCGCTGTTGCTCTTGCACAATGGCGAGAAAACCACGGGGGCGTGGATCGCGTTCTTTGTAATTGAGGCCGTGGTGATCGCCGCTCTCTGGATCATCAGCCGCCGCAAGACCGATGGCGACTGGCATTGGCGCTGGGGCGGATCGCAAAGTTCGGAAAGGTAGTTTGATGGCGTTGCTGGATATCAAAAATCTACACGCCGGCATCGACGGCAAGGAAATCCTCAAAGGTCTCGACCTCACCGTGAACCCGGGCGAGGTGCACGCTATCATGGGGCCGAACGGCTCGGGGAAGTCGACGCTCGCCTATGTGCTAGCCGGCAAGCAGGATTACGCACCGACGCAAGGCGAAGTGCGGTTCGACGGTCAGAACCTGTTCGACATGGAGCCCGACGAACGGGCGGCGCGCGGCCTCTTCCTCGCCTTCCAATATCCGCTGGAAATCCCCGGCGTCGCCACCATGACCTTCCTGCGCACCGCGCTCAATGCGCAGCGCAAGAAGCGCGGCGAAGCGGAATTGTCGACCCCGGAGTTTTTGAAGAAGGTCCGCGGGCTGGCCAAGACGCTCGGCGTCGATCCGGAGATGCTGCGCCGCGCGGTCAATGTCGGCTTCTCCGGCGGCGAGAAGAAGCGCAACGAGATCCTGCAAATGGCGCTGCTCGAGCCGCGGCTGGCGGTGCTCGACGAAACCGATTCCGGGCTCGACATCGACGCGCTGAAGATCGTCGCCGACGGCGTCAACCGGTTGCGCAGTCCCGGCCGCTCGTTCATCGTCATCACGCACTATCAGCGGCTGCTCAACTACATCGTGCCCGACGTGGTGCACGTGCTGTCGAGGGGCCGCATCGTCAAGACCGGCGGCAAGGAATTAGCGCTCGAATTGGAAGCGCGCGGTTATGCTGAGTATCAAGAGGAGGTGGCGGCGTGAGCTTGGCGCGGCTTACGACGCCTGGACAGCAATGAATGCCCCGGCTGAAGTGAGGGTGATCAAGACCGCCGCGGAGACCGCGCTGGCGAACGCCTATACGGAAGCGCGCACGCGGCTGCCGGGCGGCGACGCGATCGCCGCGCAGCGCGCGGCCGCCTTCGATATTTTCGCCAAGGAAGGCTTGCCGCATCGCCGTGTCGAGGCGTGGAAATATACCGACCTGCGCGCGCTGATGCGCGAGGCGAAGCCGCTGGCGAGCCCGCCCGATGCCGCGGCCAAGGCCCGCGCCAAGACCGCGGGACAAATGCTCGGCGATGTCGAAACCCGCCGTATCGTCTTTGTCGACGGCGCGTTCGTGCCGGAATTGTCCGACACCGCCGCGCTGGAACGCGGCCTGACGGTTGGATCGTTCGCCGCCGCGCTCGCCGCCGGCGATCCGGCGCTTACGGAAAAACTCGGCACGTTGGCGCCCGGGAGCGATGTCGCCGTCGCGCTCAATACCGCTTTGATGGGCGACGGCGCGGTCATCCGCATCGGCGCCGGCTCGACCATCGAGCGGCCGCTGCATCTGATCTTTGTCGCCTCGGAAAAGCCCGCCGCGAGCTTCGTCCGCTCGCTGGTCGTGGTCGAGCCGGGCGCGCGGGTCATGCTGATCGAGAGTCACGAAGGTCCGCCCGGCAGCGATTATCAGGTCAATGCGGTGCTGGAAATGGTGGTCGGCGACGGCGCCCATGTCGATCATGTGAAAATCATCGGCGAAGGCGCCGACGCGCTGCACGTCTCCACGCTCGCCGCCGGGATCGGCGCCAAGGCGCGCTTCAACAGCTTCACCTTCACCATCGGCGGCGCCGTGGTGCGCAACCAGCTGTTTCTGAATTTCAACGGCGAAGACACCGTCGCCGGCATTCGCGGCACGACCCTGATCAAGGGCCACCAGCACGCCGACACGACGCTCGTCGCCAACCATATAGCGCGCAACTGCCAGAGCCGGGAAGTGTTCAAGTCGGTGCTCGACGACGAGGCCCACGGCGTGTTCCAGGGCCGCATCATCGTCAAGCCCGGCGCGCAGCAGACCGACGCCAAGATGATGACGCGGGCGCTGCTTCTCTCCGAGCGCGCCGAAGCCGATAACAAGCCGGAGCTCGAGATCTTTGCCGACGACGTGCTGTGCGGCCATGGCGCCACCGCCGGCGCGCTCGACCGCGAGCTGAAGTTCTATCTGATGGCGCGCGGCATTCCCGAGGCGGAAGCCGAAGCGCTGTTGATCCAGGCTTTTCTCGGCGAGGCGATCGAGGGCATCGAACATGCCGGCCTGCGCGAGGCGCTGATGGACTGCGTCGCGGGCTGGGTCAGGGCCCGCGCATGATCCCGAAAGTGATCATGCGCAAGAAAAAGATGGCATAGGCGGCAAATGCATCCAGCGGTGACCAACGGCGCCTACGACGTCAACCGCATCCGCGCGGATTTCCCGATCCTCGCCACGCAGGTCTATGGCAAGCCGCTCATCTATCTCGACAACGCCGCTTCGGCGCAGAAGCCGCGCGCGGTGCTCGACCGTCTGGAGCGGGCTTACACCGCGCAATACGCCAACGTGCATCGCGGCCTGCACTATCTCGCCAACGAGGCGACCGAGGCTTACGAGAACGCGCGCGAGAAAGTGGCGGCCTTCCTCAATGCCGGCCGCAAGGAAGAGATCATCTTCACCCGCAACGCCACCGAGGCCATCAATCTCGTCGCCTACACGTTCGGCCGCGAGCGCATCCAACCGGGCGACGAGATCGTGCTTTCGATCATGGAGCATCATTCCAACATCGTGCCGTGGCATTTTTTGCGCGAGCGGCAGGGCGCGGTGATCAAATGGGCGCCGGTCGACGACGAGGGTCATTTCCTGCTCGACGAATTCGAGAAGCTGATCGGTCCGCGCACCAAAATGGTGGCGATCACCCATATGTCGAACATGCTCGGCACGCTGGTGCCGGTGAAAGAAGTGACGCGGATCGCGCATGCCAACGGCGTTCCGGTACTGATCGACGGCGCGCAGGCGGCGGTGCATGTCGATGTCGACGTCAAGGACATCGACTGCGACTTCTACGCCTTCACCGGCCACAAGCTTTACGGGCCGACCGGGATCGGCGTGCTGTACGGCAAGCACGCGCACCTTGCCGCCATGCCGCCGTTCAACGGCGGCGGCGAGATGATCCGCGAAGTGTTCGAGGATCGCATCAGCTACGGCGATCCGCCGTATAAGTTCGAAGCCGGCACGCCGGCGATCGTGCAGGCGATCGGGCTCGGCGCCGCGCTGGATTATGTCGGCTCGGTCGGCAAGGCGCGGATTCGCGCCCACGAGGCGGGCCTGGTGCGCTATGCGCAGGACCGCTTGCGGGAAATCAACTCGCTGCGCATCTTCGGCAGCGCCAAGGACAAAGGGCCGATCGTCTCCTTCGAGATGAAGGGCGCGCATCCGCACGATGTGGCCACCATCATCGATCGCTCGGGCGTCGCGGTGCGCGCCGGCACTCATTGCGTGATGCCGTTACTGGCGCGCTTCGGCGTGACCGCGAGCTGCCGCGCCTCCTTTGCCATGTACAATACGCGCGAGGAGGTCGATTGCCTGGCGCAGGCGCTTCTCAAAGCTCAGGACTTTTTCGCATGATCGACGAACCCAACCCCGACACCGGGGGCGTTGCGGCTGCGACGACCCCCGACACGATCGGTGCGGCCGCCGCCGCGGAACGGCCGTCCGCCATTCCGGCCGATGAAATGGCGCGCATGACAGACGAGATCGTCACCGCGCTGAAGACCGTTTACGACCCGGAGATTCCCGCCGATATCTACGAGCTCGGGCTCATCTACAAAGTCGATATCGGCGACGACCGCCTGGTCAATGTCGAGATGACACTGACGACGCCGAACTGTCCGGCGGCGGCGGAATTGCCGACTCAGGTCGAGAATGCGGTCGCCAGCGTACCCGGCGTGCGCGAGGCCAAGGTCAACATCGTTTGGGACCCGCCGTGGGACCCGAGCCGCATGTCGGACGAGGCGCGGGCGGTGCTCAATATGTGGTGAGGCTAGCGCAGGCGAGTTGCCGCCACGGGGTCGGCGCACTACATCAAGCGTGGTGAGGTCGTTAGTAGTTTGAATTATTCCGGTTCCTAACTCTGATGCGTGCCTCTTGAACAGGGGACACGAGAAGGATGCAGAAAATGGGCTCTGCCCGGCCGAGACCTCAGGTGATGCGGCTCACCGACGCTGCCGCGGAACGCATCAAGGCGGTGATGGCGAAAGCCGAACGCCCGATCGTGGCGGTGCGCGTCGGCGTCAAGAACGGCGGCTGCGCCGGCATGGCCTACACCATGGAATATGCAGAAAAAATCAATCCGCTCGACGAAGTGCTCGAGGACAAGGGCGTCCGCGTCCTGATCGATCCCAAGGCGGTGATGTTCCTTCTGGGCACCGAGATGGACTACAAGATCGACAAGCTGTCCGCGCAATTCGTCTTCAACAATCCGAACCAGACGGCGGCCTGCGGCTGCGGCGAATCCGTGCAGCTCGAACCGGTGCGCGGCGAAACCGGCGCCGAGGCGTAGCAGCCGAGCAAATATCGCCCCGGCCTTCTACATTCGCTGAAAGCCCAAGACGGGACCGCCGGCGCCAATCAGGCAGCGAACACCTTATCCAGCGCCTCAAGGGCGATAAGCTTCGCCGTTTTTCCGGGGGTGGTGTACGCCTGCGCGGCGCCACACCGCTTTTCCTCGATGGTTAGCAGTTGCTCTATCGCCATTCGTTCGGCTTCAAGCTCTGCAAGAGTGGTTGCATATTCTCTCTCAAGTTCCTCTTTTTTCTTGGTGTATTGGGAACTGTTGAGCAAGAGGCCAAGCGCCGGGCCGGCCGCCAACGTCCGCCATATCAGTACGCCCCGGACGCCCGCTGATCTCTGCGTGGAGCGTAGTCCTCGGGACCTCTTTGCCGTGTTGGCGCTTGCGGGGACGGTTTGTTAGTCGCGCCAAAGAACCTCTGTTCGATCTGCGATGAAATATGGCGCAGCCATTTCTCCGCCCGGTCGGCCTTAGTCTTGTAGTACCGGACATCCTCCTCAAGTTCCCTCATCCGTTGTTCGGCCGATTGCAGTTCTTGCGAAAGCTTTTGCGCAACGCCAACCGCGTGTTGGATGTTTTTTTCCGCCATACCGGCTGCCCGTTCGAGCAGCCCCAATACCGACTGGCCGGCACTTTCCACAGGATCGGGGCCGTTTGGAAACGGAACGACGGTTTCTGGCGCGCGCTCAGCCATTCGAACCAACCTTCCTCACAGTGAGCCCAACGGCGTTGCATGAGCGAGTCTGCGACCAAGCTTGATCTGGGAAGACACTTATCGGGAGTCCCGATCAAGATTTGATTTCCCTACTGCCCGTCGGGCGGTTCAATCCGGGGAACTAACGCGAGTAAGCATTTGCCCTCAGGCCTAAGCGCTCGCGTAGCTCATCCACATTTTTCCGCTCAGGTCGGTTATTGTTACCCCCCAGAAGGTGACTCTCAAGTTCCTCTGAAATTTGCAATAGCCATTTCTCGGCGCACTCGGCTCGACTTCGATAGTGTTTAACGTCAGCTTCAAGGGCGATGATCCGCTGCTCGGCGTCGTGGCGCTGAATCGACAACGTTCGAGTCGCATTTAAAATGGCGTTCCCGGCGCTGTTCAAAGGATCGGCAGTGTCCGGGCCTGCTGTGCTCGACGCTGACATGGATGAGAAAATGTAGGCGACCCGACCATCCATAGCTAACGAGCATCCACGGTTGAACCGCTGCACCATACGAGTCAGTGTATATTCCGAATCAAATTCCAATCTAACGCAATATGCGGCCTGTGGATAACCTCTTTAGATTGCAAGAAGGCGACGGTGAACAGAGGCGATGGCTGGACTCGGCAGCCGACAACGACACGCCACCGTCTTACTCACTTTGTTAGTAACCCGTCGACGAAGCTAAGTCTCATTTCCCCTCTACCTTGCGAGGACGGTCAATTCTCAGCATAGTTGCTCTCATGGCCGGCCAAAGCACTTTAGGACTCTTTGCAGTGCCGGCCACGGGAGCGCATGGCCATATGTTACGCTTTGGCGCTAAGGCCATTACTCATATCGGACGTCCAAAACATCGCCAGGGTGGTTGCTATTCTACCAACGTTTCTGTGGATAACTTGTACCGCGCGGTACTCATTTTTATCACTGCCCTAATTTGATGCAGCGGAAGCTAGCTGATTCGGAGCCAATTGTCGTTCTGAAAGGTGCCGATCGTTGGACGGCAAACGGGAATCCTTTTTTGACCTCCTGAAGCAAGCCGCTCATCTTGCCGAAGAGGAGATAGGGCGCGCGCGGCGCATTGCCGAAGAGCTTTCGCGCAAGCTTCAGTCCGCCGATGCACAAATAGAGGAACTGAAGGCTGATGTCCGGCACTATAGGGATATCGCCGATCAAGCAGAGAAATATCTGCGGCTGCTTCTACTAGAGCGGGACCAAAGGGCTGCTCCTTCAGTACCGAGCCGCTCGCCACCGATGCAAACGCGGCAGCCCGGACCCGAGGCTTACGCTCCCCCCAAATATCGCGAAGGCTGAATTCCGACTGGAGTGCGGTTGTCCTCGACCATGCGCTAATCGTTTAGGTTCCGGCGCTGCGTCCGTGGAATCCTGTTGCTCGAATCAGACAATCGCAGCATTGCTAATTGTTGCAATTGCTGTGCGGACGGATGGCGGCGGCAGATCCGACCCCGGCACCCTTGTGATCTCGACTTCGTAACGTCTCGAGAACTCATGAACAGGATTACCGAATAGACATAGAAAATGCGCGCTACCATTTCAGCAAGCACGATGGACGGGTGGGACCGACCTCCAACTTACGTGATTACGCCAAAAAGCGGCCCGCTGCGCAGGATGAAGACTCTCCGCGATGCCAGGCGGGCCCTCATCGAAGAATTGCCCCAGGGGTATTTGCAGCATCCGCATTGGTTGCGGGCTGCGCTATTACTGGTCATCGCTGCGGAGACAGAGGACTATGTCGAATGGACCTTCGAAGCCATCGTGGCAGCCGTGGCGGCCGAGGGTTGGTTTACGCGATCCATGACCGAGTCTCATGGGACGACCCGCGGCGTCGCGGCTTGAACCTCCGACCTGCCACACCGTTTTATTTAATGGCGCCGCGCGTCGAATGGCGATCGGACTTATCGAATTGCCGGAGTGGCGATGAAACGCAAGCAATCAGTGGAATTTACGGGGTACCGCCAAAGACACCGTCAGGAAGGCCTAGTGCAATAGTTGTGGCCGGCGCGCGGCCGCTCAGCCTTTCAGCTTGGCCGCGATCTGCGCCACGTGGCGGCCCCGGAACCGCGCGCCGGTGCGCGCCTGTCTGACAGGCGTCGCTTTCTCGCCAACGGACGCTCGATTTTATATCATGGCGAAAAGTCCGATTCGCAGCGGACCGGTCTTGGAAGACGTCGACATGGCAAGAATAGTCAGCACGGCGAGGCGGACAGCGGCCACAGCAAACGACAAAAGATTCATATGAAACGCAAGCGTTGCGCCAAGTGCAGTGGCAAAGGGACCGTCCTGTGCGCCGTTTGTGAGTATTTGTCTGACAGGCGTGCGGCGACAAACTGTGGCTGGATCAGCCCCTATAACAAGGCACGCTATGCTCAAGCCCCTTCGCGATCCGGCCGTCACAAGCGCAAGTCGGCCAAGTTCTGAAGTTGTCGGTGCGGCGCAACGAAAGCAGCGCGGCTAGTCGCGCGTTCGGCGAAAGCTCCGCCTAGGCGTGGAGAACGAGCTTCTGCACGCGCCAGTTCAAGAGCTCGGCGACGTAGAGCACGTTTTCCGACGGACAAGCGATTTCGTGGATCCAGCCGAATTGCTTGAGCTGCTTGCCGGATTTGCCGAGCATACCCAAGAGCTTACCGTCGAGCGTCAGCTTGTAGATGCGCCCCGGCCAAGCATCGGCACTGTAGAGCACCTGATTGGGTCCCGGCGCGATGCAGATCGCCCAGGGAGAGCCGGGGGCAAAGGTGCCGGCGGCGATCGCCGCCTCATTCGGCATGTTGCCGATCGCCGGCCGCGCGTCGGGTGGCACCGGCACGTCGATGGTGAACTGGCGCTGGAAATTGCCGTCGCCGTCGAACACCTGGATGCGGCGGTTGCTGCGATCCGCGACATAGACATTGTTGTTGGCGTCGACCGCGATGCTGTGCGGCGTATGGAACTGGCCGGGGCCGGTGCCGCGCTCACCCCACGACTTGAGCCAATTGCCGTTCTTGTCCACCTTGGCGACGCGCGAGTTGATATAGCCGTCGCTGATGTAGGCGTTGTCGGCGGCGTCCCAGGCGACGTCGGTCACCTGGCGGAAGCGGCCGTCTTCGGCCGGCAGCGGCGGGTTCGGATGCTTCAAGGGGCCGGTCTCCTCGTCCGCGGCCTCCTGCTTGCGCCCGAATACCATGTCGACGCGGCCCTCGGGCGTGAACTTGATCACCATGTCCGAGCCCTTGTCGGTCACCCAGATATTGTCGTGCCGATCGACCTTGACGGTGTGCGCGAACGACCAGGCATAGAGGTGGCGGCCGATCTCGCGGATGAACCGGCCATCCGGCCCGAATTCGAGGAGTTGCGTCGCCGCTGCGGCATAGGCCGGGCCGCTGGTGTTGCCGCGCGACAGCGCGAAGACGTGACCCTTGGAATTGAGCGCGACGCCCGAAACCTCGCCGAAATACATATTGGCCGGCAGATGCAGCGGATTGGGGACGGACTCGTAGGAGATAATCGGCGTCGTCTGGGCGTAGCTGACACGCGGCGATAACGCGAGCGCCGCAACGCCGCCGGCGCCCAATAGGAAACGGCGGCGATCGAATGCACGGCGCAGCGAACCGCCGCAGCATGGGCAGGATGCCGGACGATGAAGGCTCATGGAAATGACCCTTCTTGCTCGAGGAGCGTGGCTGACCCCGGTCGTTTCGCGCCGACCGCGATGGCTGCTCGATAGTCTAATCTCCGGCGTGGCTCCTCGGCAAACAGCGAAAATCCTTGCGAGCTTCGCGAAGAACGCAGGGCGATGTCGCCTATTGGCCGACGCCAAGATGCTTGTCGTGCTGGCGGATGTCTGCCTTGCCAGGACGAGCGGCCACAAGCCGGATCACCGGCCTCCGGCGAATACGCCTCGCAAGAAGCTGCTTGCTTGTTCCAACGAGAATTATCGCTTCTTCTTGTTCGTCTTCTTCTTCGCGAAAATCGCGTTCCAGTTTTCCTTGTAGGCCGCGGTGACTGGTTTCTGACCTTCGCCACGGCTGTAGTTGGAAGGTGCCCCGCTGGCTGTTTCGCCGCCCTCGGCCTTTGACACGTCTTTGCCCGAGGCGCCTTCCTTGTTCGCAGCAGGCTTATTTTTCTTAGCGGGATCGGATTTAGCTTTTTTGTTGTCGCTGGTCATCGTCTTCCTAATGTTGAGAGGGCATTTGCTCGAGCCGGCTTAGAGGCCGCGGCTCACGTTCCAGCGCGGTGAGAAAGCGATCGGCCCAGTGTTGGATGTCGTTGTGCGATAGCACCTGGAACAACGCGTCGTACCGCTCGCGCCGCTCGGCCAGCGGCATCGAGAGCGCTTGCCTGATGGCGACCGCGACGCTGTCGGGATCGTAGGGGTTGACCAACAGCGCCGCTTTGCATTCTTGCGCCGCGCCGGCGAAACGCGAGAGAATAAGCACACCCGGGTCGTCCGGATTCTGCGATGCGACATATTCCTTGGCGACGAGGTTCATGCCGTCACGCAGCGGGGTCACCAGCCCAACACGCGCGGCGCGATACAACCCGGCCAGCGTCGAGTGACTATAGGCGCGGTTGATGTAACGGATCGGCGTCCAGTCCGCCTCGCCATAGGCGCCGTTGATCCGTCCCGCGGCCGATCCGATGTCCTGCTCGATATCGGCATATTCCGGAATCTCGGTGCGGGTCTTTGTTGCGATCTGCAGATATGTCACTTTGCCCCGCCAATCGGGTTGCGTCTGCAGGAATCGCTCGAATGCCGAAAGCCGCTGCGAGATCCCTTTCGAGTAGTCCAGGCGATCGACGCCGATGATCAGGGCGCGGCCAGCCAGGCTCTTGATCACCCGCTTAGCGTACGGCAATCGCGCAGCACGCTCGGCAAGATGGGCAAAGGCCGCGGTTTCGATGCCGACCGGGAACACGTCGATCCGAACCGTCCGATCGGCGACGACGAAATCGAAATCGTGGCTGGGAAGGCCGCATTCCCGTGTGAGGTAACGGCTGAAATTGAAGGCGTCATCGCCGGTCTGGAAGCCGACAAGATCGTATTCGCAGAGCGATGGAATGAGACGCTCGTGGTGAGGCAACGCGGTCAGTATCTCGGGCGGAGGACATGGAATGTGAAGGAAAAAGCCGATGCGATTCTTGTGCCCGCGCTCGCGCAATGCCCTGGCGAGCGGCATCAGGTGATAATCATGCACCCAGACGAGGTCATCCGGGCCGAGCACTTCGTGCAACTCGCGTGCGAAGTGATCATTGACGCGCAGATAACCGCTCAGATCCCGCCGTGAAAACTCGGCGAGATCGACGCGGTAGTGCAGGATCGGCCACAGCACGCGATTGGTGAAGCCGTTGTAGTATTCATTGTGGTCTTCTTTGGATAGATCGAGCGTGATGTAGGTGATCTTGTCATGCACGACTGTCTGTCTGGCGATCTTGGTGTGAGTGGCGACCTTTCCGCTCCAGCCGAACCAAATGCCGGATTTGTGCTTAAGTGCGGCCTTGACGGCAACTTCCAGCCCGCCGGCGCGGGCTTTTGCATTTTTCCCGGGGACGGCGACCCTGTTCGAGACAATGACGAGCTCTCCCAATAGCGATCCTCTCCGCATTTAGCAGTCTATGTGCAATGTTAGCTGAAAGCCGGCACTGACGCCAGCGCGGGCCGGATGAGCAGGCCGACTCTGCGACGCCGCGATGTAAGCTCGACGTAGCGGAAGATCGTTGCCGCGCTTGTGGCTGCCAGCTCTCGCGAAGCGTGACCTAAAAATACATTGCCGCTGCGGCTAACTTTTCGCTGTTTCGATCATATATGTAAAAGGTTCTGAGGGATGACCGTTCAAAGGATATTTCGACCTCTTATTTGGAGATAATCAAATGACAAATGCATCCATGGTCGAAGAAACCAGGCTCGGATTTGATTACGGCGCCGAGGCGGAGCTGTTCCCCACCCGCAATCGGCAACCCAGGCGACAACCAATAGGGTTACGACAACCAATTGGCTACAAGCGGTTTGCCCGCGCGGCGGATGCCATCCGCTTCGCGATCGAAGAGCTTCCTGCCGAGCTTCTGCTGGGAGCCTTTCTCGAAGTAGACGAGGAGAGATATGACAGCGGAGGAATTCACCGCTTGTACGAGAGCATGGACTATCCCTTGATCCGTAGTGTGGCGGCTTAACGCGATGACCACGCGTTCGCACAGCAAATCCATCGTCTTCAGTCATCATTTGAGCTGAAAGGTGTCGATCGAATCCTGCCGTCCGGAGACTATCGAGTCGTGACCGACGAAGAACTGATCGAAGAATTGTCATTTCCCGTCTATCGCCGCGTCGCCAGCATGATCTTCGCGCCGGCGGAATCGCACCATGCTTCCTCGGTCGAGATGGTGGCGATTGATCCTCAAGAACTCCAGGCGGCTCTAGTGTCCCGATTCCGAAGCTCGCATCATTATGCGGCACCCTCGTTTGCGAACTTCGGAATCGAAGGACACTAGCAACGTATTGATCTAGTGTGGCTTTGGTTCAGAAGTTCGCATGACGAGTTCGCGGGAAAAGTGATGCGGACTTCTGAATCGCTACACCAGAGCGCGAGCTAAACCATGGCGCTTAGTTTTCCAAATGAAAGCCGTTTTTATGATGCAACGCGGCGTGCCGTGCGGTTTTGGGGGCACGACAGCGCGATGGAGGCATCGTTTTTCGTCAACGCCGATGCGACGAGGTTGGATTTCTCGGCGCGTTCGATGCGAACCGCAAATTGATTTATGCGATCGCAGCGAAGGTTTATGGGCGCCGTCGCAAGGGATCTTATGACCTGATCGCCGCTGATTTTTGACCACAGTGTTTTGGTTGCCGCGGCCGAATGCGACGTTGTTTGTCATGCTTGACAAGTGTCAGGTTAAAAGAAGGCCCGGACGTGTCCGGGCCTTCTTCGTTCTCAATGAGCGATCGAGCGCCCCTAGAAGTCCATGCCGCCCATACCGCCACCGGGACCGCCCGGCATTGCTGGACTCTCCTTCTTCGGCAGCTCGGCGACCATCGCCTCGGTGGTGATCAATAAACCGGCGATGGAGGCCGCGCCCTGCAGCGCAACCCGCACGACTTTGGTCGGGTCAATGATGCCCTTCGATACCAAGTTGCCGTACTCGCCGGTCTGGGCGTCATAGCCGAAGGCGTAGCTGTCCTTCTCCAGGATCTTACCAACGACGATTGAGCCATCTTCGCCGGCATTGATCGCGATCTGGCGCGCCGGCCAGGAAATCGCCTTCTTGACAATTTCAATGCCGGTTCGCTGGTCGTCGTTGTGGACTTTGAGCTTCTCCAGAGCCTTGATGCCGCGTAGCAGCGCAACGCCACCGCCGGGTAGGATACCTTCCTCGACTGCGGCGCGGGTTGCATGCATAGCGTCATCGACGCGGTCCTTGCGCTCCTTCACCTCGATCTCGGTGGCGCCGCCGACGCGGAGTACCGCAACACCGCCGGCGAGCTTGGCCAGTCGCTCTTGCAGCTTCTCCCGGTCGTAATCAGACGTGGTTTCTTCGATCTGCGCCTTGATCTGGGCAATACGCGCCTGGATGTCGGCCTTCTTGCCCGCGCCACCGACGATCGTGGTGTTCTCCTTGTCGATCGTCATCTTCTTGGCGCGGCCGAGCATATTGATTGTGACGTTCTCGAGCTTGATGCCGAGGTCGGCGGAGACCATGGTGCCGGCGGTGAGGATCGCAATGTCCTCGAGCATTGCCTTGCGACGGTCGCCGAACCCGGGCGCCTTGACCGCCGCGACCTTGAGGCCGCCGCGCAGCTTATTGACCACGAGGGTGGCTAGCGCCTCACCTTCGACGTCCTCGGCAATGATGAGCAACGGCTTGCTCGCCTGCACCACCGCTTCCAGCAGCGGCAGGAGCTCCTGCAGTCCGGACAGCTTCTTTTCGTAGATCAAGATATAGGGGTCCTCCATATCGACGCGCATCTTGTCGGCGTTGGTTACGAAGTAAGGTGAGATGTAACCGCGGTCGAACTGCATGCCCTCGACCACTTCAAGTTCGGTCTCGAGCGACTTTGCTTCCTCGACCGTGATCACGCCTTCGTTGCCGACCCGTTTCATCGCATCGGCGATGAAACGGCCGATCTCCGCATCGCCATTGGCCGAGATGGTGCCGACTTGGGCGATTTCCTCGTTCGAGGTGACATTCTTGGAGTTCTTCTGCAGGTCAGCGACAATGGTCTCGACGGCGAGATCAACGCCGCGCTTGAGATCCATCGGGTTCATGCCAGCGGCAACAGCCTTGGCGCCTTCCCTGACGATTGCGTGAGCAAGGATGGTAGCAGTGGTGGTCCCGTCACCTGCCTCGTCCGACGTCTTCGAGGCCACCTCGCGCACCATCTGCGCGCCCATGTTCTCGAACTTGTCCTCGAGCTCGATCTCCTTGGCGACGGTGACGCCGTCCTTGGTGATGCGCGGCGCGCCGTAGGATTTGTCGAGCACGACGTTGCGGCCCTTGGGGCCGAGCGTCACGCGTACCGCGTGGGCGAGTGTGTCGATGCCGTGCAACATACTGTCACGTGCGTCGACTGAGAATTTTACTTCCTTGGCAGACATCTCAGTATTCCCTTTTGTTTGACCTCATCTCGAGGAACGACCGTTGGGCGAGCCCCAAAGATGAGGATTATCGATCCGATGTTTTCTCGACCGTCGAGTTGACGGCGTCTTCCGGACAACAATTCGGCGAGCGCGATCAGGCGGCCTTCTTTCTGGCTTCGTTCTTGGCCTCGGTCTCGACCAGCACCCCCATAATGTCGCTCTCTTTCATGATGAGGTACTCGACGCCATCGATTTTGACCTCGGTGCCCGACCATTTGCCGAACAGGATGAGGTCGCCGACCTTGACGTCGACCGGAATGAGCTTGCCGCTCTCGTCGCGGCCGCCGGGTCCAACGGCGATGACCTTGCCCTGCTGCGGCTTCTCCTGGGCGGTGTCGGGAATGATGATGCCACCGGCGGTCTTCGCCTCGGCATCGATTCGCTCGATGACAACGCGGTCGTGAAGCGGTCGGAATTTCATTGGTGTGCTCCTAGGGTTTTGTCAAAAAGTCTACGGATTTGGAAAGCCGATCGTTATGCGCAAGCTCGGTGCGGGCCCGAGATTTCGGCAGCCTGTAGCCATCAGGCGACCTTGTTGATGACCTTCGACACGCCGGTCTTGATGGGCTCGGCAGCCTTGGTCGCTGTTTCCTGGGCGAGCGCGGAAAGCTCGTTATTCTGCGCGGAAACGATATCGAACTGCTTGCGCACGTGCGCAGCCGCCAGCTCGATAAACTCCGACGGCGACTTCACCCCCAACAATCGCTGGGCATAGTCAAAAGCGGCGCGTGTGTTGATACGGGCGAACTCGATAAGCTTGCGATTGTACTCTGTGGCGCCCTTGGCCACGGTTGCATAGGTGTTTTCGAGCAGCTCGCCTGCTTCCTCACTGGCAACTTTCGCCTTCGCATAGCTGTCTCTGACATGCGCGACGCCCTTCTCGGTCATCTCGCGGAATGCTTCCGGCATTTCCATATTCGGCAGGTCGAATTTCGAGAGGTCGAATTTCGGCAGCTCGAATTTCGGCATGTCGTAGTCCGGCAGGCCGAACGGGGATGTGGCGTGCTTCGTCGTCTTGGTTTTGCTGGCGGCAGTGGTTGTTTCGGTCATGACACTCAATCCTTTAGAGGGCGGTTCTGGCTGGACCTCCTGACGCCGCCCTCAACGCCGGAACGGTCATGTGTAGCGAGCTTTCTAGGGATGCAGGGCCGTCAACAACAATATGAGAACAAACACAAAGATTGCGCCTGTCAGCGAGAAAAATACTGTTCGCATCACGTAATCAGGAAGAACGTTGCTGAAGTGCATGATTCCCTCCTCATAAAGTTTCTTACGCCTCTCTCACTGGAGCGCAGTCGACTACGGCGCGGGCAACGCGCGCCGCAGCCGGCGTGCGGACGCATCGGCGCAGTGCCATCAGCACCTGCGTCGAACGCAACTCTACCTGGAGTGTGATTGTGCCTGCCGACGGCACCTGCGCTGCCACCGGGAGAGAACGGAGACTTCGGTATGTCCCCGATTTACGGGCAGCTCTCGGACAAGCGACTGCTTGCCTTTGTAATCACATGGGGGTGCTAGCCGGGAAGCACAAGGGGATCAAGTAATTAAACGCCGCGCAGCGTCTTGTCGTGCAGCGGGCTTGAGACCGTCGTGCAGGTTGTACCCCCGCCGTATTATTTACACGCGCGATGTCTGCTCATGGCCCTCATCAGACCTACTCATGGGGCTGGCGAAGGTTTTCTTTGGCAGGAACTGCACACCTGAAACGAACGCAGCAGAGAACGTGTTTAGGAGTTAAGCAGCCTTAAGCCTTGAGCGTCACCGGCCGCAGCAGAAAGGCCGGGAGGTGCGAGGCATCGCCGTCGTCCGGGCGAGATTGTGAGGGCTGCGGCGGGCGCTGCGGGATGCGCGCAATCGAAGCGGATGCAGCAGGCCGCTGTGGTTGGCGATGGCCATCCGGACGTCCGCGACGGTGCGTTCCGTGTGATTTTTCTTGGCGGTGTTCCTGTCGGTTTTCTTGTCTGTTTTCCTGGCGCGTTTCTTGGCGCGGCGCGGACGCAGCGTGCCGCACAGCCGCTGCTGGAGCGCCGGGCACATCCATCCACGGGATCGGCTGGCCGATGAGTTTTTCGATGGCCGCGACCGCCTTGGCGTCGTTCGATCCGGCGACCAGCGTGATCGCGGTGCCGGTGCGGCCGGCGCGCCCGGTGCGGCCGATGCGGTGCACGTAGTCGTCAGGGTGAACCGGCACGTCGAAATTGTAGATGTGGCTCACCTCCGGAATGTCGAGGCCGCGGGCGGCGACGTCGGAGGCGACAAGCAGCGTGACGTCGTTCTTGCGGAACTGCTCGAGCGCCGCCGTGCGCGCCGGCTGATCCATGTCGCCGTGCAGCGCCTGCACCGAAAAGCCGTGGCGAAGCAGCGAACGATGCAGCGTCGCCACGTCGCGTTTGCGATTGCAGAAGATGATGGCGTTCTTCAGTCCGTCGGCCGCGCGGATCAGGCGGCGCAGCGTGTCGCGCTTCTCGGCCGGCTCGCGGCCGGATTTGGCCAAAAGCTGCGTCGTGGCGGCCACGGTCGACGCCGGCCGGGACACCTCGACGCGGACCGGATTGCTGAGGAACTGCTCGGTGATGCGCCGGATTTCCGGCGGCATGGTGGCGGTGAAGAACAAGGTCTGGCGGGTGAACGGAACCAGTTTGCAGATGCGCTCGATGTCGGGGATGAAGCCCATATCGAGCATGCGGTCGGCTTCGTCGATGACCAGGAGCTCGACGCCGTTGAGCAGCAGCCGTCCGCGCTCGTTATGGTCGAGCAGGCGGCCGGGCGTCGCGATCAGTACGTCTACCCCGCGGGTGAGCTTGGCGTCCTGATCGCCGAACGAGACGCCGCCGATGATCAGTGCGACGTTGAGCTTGTGGTTGACGCCGTATTTGGCAAAGCTTTCTTCCACCTGCGCGGCGAGTTCGCGCGTCGGCTCGAGTATGAGCGTGCGCGGCATGCGCGCGCGGGCGCGGCCCTGCTCCAGCATGGTCAGCATCGGCAGCACGAAGGCCGCGGTCTTGCCGGTGCCGGTCTGCGCGATGCCGAGCACGTCGCGGCGGGCGAGCACGTGGGGGATGGCTTGATCTTGGATCGGGGTGGGGGTCTGGTAACCGGCCGAAGCGACGGCGGCGAGAACTTTTTCGGACAAGCCGAGATGTGAAAAGGACATAAACCCTCGGGTCAGGGGCCCGCGCCGGGCGCAGGCAACCTATGGATAAAACGGAGGAAACACGCAGAATAAGCGAATCTGCATTGCTTCTGCTGGGCGGAACATAGGGTCGAATGGGCGAAAGTCAACCTGCCGCCCTGCGCTAAGTTAAACGGATTCCTTCACTTTTCCGATGAGGCGCAGGAGCTGAGGCGCAGGAGCGCGCTGAAAGGATCGATGCTTTGACCGACAGCTTGCCGATCGTTCTCGTACCCGGACTGAACTGCTCGGCGCGCCTTTACGCCGAGCAAATCCCAGCATTGTGGCGGTTCGGTCCGGTGACGGTCGCCGACCAGAGGCGCGACGAGAGCATTGCGGGGATTGCCCGCCGCATCCTCGCGGCCGCGCCGCCGCGTTTTGCCCTCGCCGGGCTGTCGATGGGCGGCTACATCGCCTTCGAGATCATGCGGCAAGCGCCGCACCGGGTCTTCAAACTGGCGCTGCTCGACACCGGAGCGGGTCCGGAGACCGCCGAGCAGACGGAACGGCGACGGCATCGCATCGCGCTCACCAAGGCCGGTCGCTTTGCCGAAGCGGTGGATATGCACTTTCCCGTGGTCGTGCATCGCGATCGTCACGGCGACGCGGCGCTCAAGCGCCTGGTGCGCGCCATGGCCGAGGAGATCGGGCCGGAAGCGTTCCTGCGCCAGCAGCAGGCGATCATTGACCGGCCGGATTCGCGTCCCGGGCTTGCTGCCATTGCCTGCCCGACGCTGATGCTGGTCGGGGACGGTGATGTGCTGACGCCGCCGGCGCAGGCGCAGGAGATTGTGGCCGGCATCCCCGGCGCGCGCCTTGTCATTGTTCCGGAGTGCGGACACCTGTCGACGCTCGAACGGCCGCAGGCGGTGACGCAGGCGCTTGTCGAATGGATGGAGTCGTAGGAGGAGCTAATGGCCTGCCCATCGTCTTACGCGACCTGCTGGCACTGGCCCCGATGCGCGCTTGGTTCTGCACGGCCGCCCGCGAGGAGTGATTCAACTTCGTTCGCGGCGTTCGCTGCACCGTCGATGCCGGTGAGGCGAGCGCAGCGTTGCTGCGCCTTGTCCCGGTATGACGGCGTAGACAGCACGTCTTGCGCCGCCGCACGAATAGCCTCGACGGTCGCATCGCCCGAAAGCGCCACGCCGGCTCCCCATTCCTGAACGGCGGCGGCGACGTAAGGCTGATCGCCCGCCAAGCCCGGAATGACGACCATTGGGACGCCGTGCCGAAGGGCGCGCATGGCCGTGCCGTGACCACCATGCGTGATCACCAGGGCGGCTCGGCGCATGATCGGATCGTGCGCCGCGTAGTTGAGCACGATGGCATTATGCGGCGCCGCAACTTCGTTCGGCGCGACGATCCCGCCGGTCGTAGCGACGACGTGAACCGGCACATCCGCCAGCGCGTCGAGAGCACGCTGGACCTTATCGACGTTGCGCTGCTCGAAGCCGGTGCTGAAGCTGACCATGACAAGCGGGGTTCGATCGTCCGCGGGCCAAGGCAACGTCGTCGGCACTGCAAATTTTTCGTCTTCGAGCACCGGCCCGACGTGGCGGACCATCTCCCAGCCGGGAGCAGGCGGCGCGTCGAATTCGCCGAGGCTCGTCGAGACGATGCGGTCGCGCGGCCGCCACAGATCGTCCACCGACGGCAAACCGGCAAAACCGGCCTGCTGCCGCATGCCGTCGAAGATGCCGAAGAACCTGCGCCACATGTCGAGTTGACGAAATACGAAAGTGTGGACGAACACCGCCGAGCGTCGTCCGAACTGCGGGGCGCGCGCCAACGCCGCGGGAAACATCGCGTCGATCAGCACGATGTCCGGCGCCTCCGTGGCGACGATGGATTGGACCTGCGCCTCGACCGCGGGCGAGGTGAGATAGCAGGCGGCGCGGGTCATGAAATGGCCCTGCGGGTAGCGATCGACCTGGGCGTAGGCGTCGGTGATTTCGATTGCCCGGAAACCCGCGGTCTTGACCCGCGGCACCATTTCCGGCCGCCCGGCAAACGCAACCAGATGGCCGCGTTCCGTCAGCACCCGCGCCACACCGAGACTAGGCGGCAGGTTGCCGCCGCCCGACCAATTCAGCCAGAGAATCCGTGCCATCGACGTTCTCCCCTTCGATGATGCTGAAGATTATTTTTCGGACAATGGCTTCGGCCGCCGGTCGCGTCAGCGCCATGTCGCGGCGTAACAGCTTCCAGACATAGACGTCGGTTATGACGACGAGCATATTGAAAAGCTCGGCGCGTGCGGTGCCGCGGCGCTGTTCCAGCTGCGGAGCGAAGATGACCTTCACTCCGTCGCGATGGTTCTCGCGCCCCTGATCCAGCGACGGTTTCAGGCCGGGGCGGCGGCGTTCGTCGCTCAGCCGCTGGAGCACCAGATCGCCGACGGTCTCATAAATGTCGAAAAAAGCAGAAACTCCGGCTTTGATATCGCCCGGCGATGTCGGTTTGAGGTAGACGCCGCCGGCTGCCATCTCGTCGAGTGCCGCATAGACCAATTCGTCCTTGCTGGGATAAGCGCGCAACACTGTTCGGACGGCGACGCGGGCGCGGCCCGCAACCTCTTCCAGGGTGAAATCCTCGATCGGCCGCTGGCAATAGAGTTCCATTGCGCTCACCCTGATGCGCGCCTTGGTCGCTTCGGCCTTTGCCGCGCGCGCCGCCATTGCGTAACGGCGCTTCTTTCTATTCATGTCATTGATGATGACGCCAATATGTATTCATGTCAATAGCACTGGCACGAAAGTTTTGGGCGCGGGGCGGCGCGTGCAGAATCCGTAGTCACAAGCTGTGGCTATGGGTTCCGGGCTTCCGAGCTTGGCGCTGCCCGGGCAGGGGACAATGAAGGGTCAAACGTCCAGCAATTCCTCTTGGGCGAATTCGGCGCGCTCCTGGATGAAGGCAAAGCGCGCTTCGGGTTTGGTGCCCATCAGCCGTTCGACGGAATCGGCGGTGGCCTCGCGGGCGTCGGCGAGCAGCACCACGCGCAGCAGCGTGCGCCGCTTCGGATCCATGGTGGTTTCCTTCAGCTGCGCGGCCATCATCTCGCCCAGCCCCTTGAAACGGCTGACCTCGACCTTGGCGTTGGCGTGGAATTCCTTTTTGAGAATCTCGTCCCGGTGCTTTTCGTCGCGGGCGTAAAAATTCTTGCCGCCGTGGGAGAGCCGATAGAGTGGCGGCACCGCCAGATAGAGGTGGCCGTTGTCGATCAGGCCGCGCATCTCGCGGTAGAAGAAAGTGATGAGCAGCGAGGCGATATGGGCGCCGTCGACGTCGGCGTCGGTCATGATGATGACGCGGCCGTAGCGCAAATCCTCGTCGCGGTAATGCGCGCCGGTGCCGCAGCCGAGCGCCTGCGCGAGGTCGGCGAGCTGCTGGTTCTGCGCGAGCTTGTCTTTGCCGGCGGAGGCGACGTTGAGGATTTTGCCGCGCAGCGGCAGGATCGCCTGGCTTGCGCGATCGCGCGCCTGCTTGGCCGAGCCGCCGGCGGAATCGCCCTCGACGACGAAAATCTCCGAGCCCTCGGCCGCGCTGTTGGTGCAGTCGGCGAGCTTCCCCGGCAGCCGGAGCTTGCGCACTGCGGTCTTGCGCGCGATGTCCTTTTCCTGGCGGCGGCGAATGCGCTCCTCGGCGCGCTCGACCACGAAGTCGAGGAGCTTGTTGGCCTGCGCCGGATTGCCGGCGAGCCAGTGATCGAACGGGTCCTTGATCGTCTGCTCGACGATCTTTTGCGCTTCGGCGGTGGCGAGGCGATCCTTGGTCTGGCCCTGGAATTCCGGCTCGCGAATGAACACCGACAGCATGGCGGCGGCGCCTGTCATCACGTCGTCAGAGGTGATGGAGGCCGCGCGCTTGCCTTGGCCGACGCGCTCGGCGTGGTCCTTCAGCCCGCGGGTGAGCGCGGCGCGCAAGCCGGATTCGTGGGTGCCGCCGTCGGGCGTCGGGATGGTGTTGCAATAGGAATTGAGGAAGCCGTCGGCGTCGGCGGTCCAGGCGACCGCCCATTGCGCCGCGCCGTGGGTGCCGGTCTTGCCGGCGCTGCCGGTAAAAATGTCGGCCACTAGTGTGGCGCTGACGAGCGTTTCGGTCAGATAATCCGTCAGCCCGTCGGCGAAGTGAAACGTCGCCTTTTCCGGCACGCCGTCTGTGCCGCGCAACAGCTCCGGCGCACACGCCCAGCGGATTTCGACGCCGCCGAACAGGTACGCCTTCGAGCGCGTCATCTTGAAGACGCGTTCGGGCTGGAAATGCGCCTTGGCGCCGAAAATCTCCGGATCAGGCCGGAAGCGTATGCGCGTGCCGCGGCGGTTCGGCGCCTTGCCGGCTTCCCGCAATTTGCCCTTCGGCTTGCCGCGCTCGAAGGCCATGCGGTAGAGCCGCTGCCCGCGCGCGACCTCGACCTCCATGCGTTCGGACAGCGCGTTGGCGACCGACACCCCGACACCGTGCAGGCCGCCGGAAGTCTCATAGACGTCGGAGTCGAATTTGCCGCCGGCGTGCAGCGTGCACATGATCACTTCGAGCGCCGACTTGTTCTTGAATTTCGGGTGCGGATCGACCGGAATGCCGCGGCCGTTGTCGGTGACGGTGACAAAGCCGTCCGCCGCCATCTCGACCTCGATCCAGTCGGCATGGCCGGCGAGCGCCTCGTCCATGGAATTGTCGATCACCTCGGCGAACAGGTGATGCAGCGCCTTCTCGTCGGTGCCGCCGATATACATGCCGGGGCGGCGGCGTACCGGCTCGAGCCCCTCGAGAACCTCGATGTGGCGCGCGGTATAGGCCGCCTCCGCCGCCGAACCGCGCAAGGGGGCGCCGCCGGCGCGGCGTCCGCCGCCGCGCCGAGTTCCCGGCGGGTTGGCGAACAGGTCGGGCGTATCGGACGTTTTTGGCGTTTTCGCTGTCTTTCCCACGGCCGTTTCCATGTGGAGACTTGATCGTCGGCGTACAACGGGCGACGAATCAGCCTTCGACTATGCCATTTGCCCGGCAAAGCATGAACGGGCCGGCAACGCGAACAAGTCCTGGCCGGCCACCCAGATTGACGCTTGCCCGCCCGGGCCCTATATCGCCGCCAATGACAAGGTCTTCCATGACCATTGCTGGCGCTTTTCGCCGTCGCCGTCGCCGTTTTGTCACGGCACGAGCGCGCGTTCGCGCGTAAAAAATCGTGCCGCCGGCGCCGCGGCACCGCCTTCCCCAAAAATCTTCCCGCGGACGCTGGCTTTGTGCTTCAAGCCCCAACAATCGTATCGAGGGTTGAACGATGCCTGCGGAAAAAAGAAAGGCCAGAATCGGCGTGCTCGGCGCCTCCGGCTATACCGGTGCGGAACTGGTGCGGCTGCTCATTCGCCATCCGCGCGTAGAGATCGTGCTGCTCACGGCCGATCGCCGGGCCGGCAAGGCGATGGCGGACGTGTTTCCGCAATTCCTGCCCTACACCTTGCCGACGTTGTCGGCGCTCGATGCCGCCGATTGGCAAGCGCTCGGACTTGATCTTGCGTTCTGCGCGCTGCCGCACGGCACGACGCAGACTGTGATCAAGGATCTGCTGGCGCGGGCGCCGGCCATCAAGGTCGTCGATCTTTCGGCCGACTTCCGTCTCGCCGATCCGGCGGCTTATGCGCGCTGGTACGGCCATGCCCACGCCGCGCCGGAGCTGCAAAAGCACGCGGTCTACGGCCTGACCGAAATCTATCGGCGTGAGATCAAGGCGGCGCGGCTCGTCGCCAATCCCGGCTGTTACACGAGCTGCGCGGAGCTGGCGTTGATCCCGCTGTTGAAGGCGAACGCGATCGATGCCGACGAGATCGTCATCGACGCCAAATCGGGCGTCACCGGAGCGGGCAGGGCGGCGCGCGAGGATTTGCTGTTTCCGGAAGTATCCGAAGGCTTTCACGCCTACGGCGTCGGCCACCACCGCCACATGGCCGAGCTCGACCAGGAATTTTCCCGGGTCGCCGGCCGCGAGGTGATCGTCAGCTTCACGCCGCATCTCGTGCCGATGAACCGCGGCATCCTTTCGACCATTTACGTCCGCGGCGTCAAGGCGTCGGCGCAGGACCTTCATGCGCTGCTTTTAAAGTCTTACGCGAGGGAGCCGTTCGTGCATGTGCTGCCGTTCGGTGCGCTGCCGCAGACCCGCCACGTGCGCGGCTGCAACATGACCTTCATCGGCGCCGCCGCCGATCGCGTCGCCGGCCGCGCCATCATCGGGTCGGCGCTCGACAATCTGACCAAGGGCGCGTCCGGCCAGGCGGTGCAGAACATGAACCTTATGCTCGGCGTCCCCGAGACCATGGGGTTGGAGCAGGTCGCGCTGTTTCCGTGAGGCGCGCGCGGGGCCGATCCCCGCGCGGCTCAGATCAGCTTGAATATCGCCAACACGTAAACGCGCTGGCGCCCCGGTCCGCGCCTTCAGTCCCGCACTTTGGCGCTGATTTCCGCTTGGCGCCTCAGGCCTTGACCCTCACGTAGCTTCCCGGCGCATCCTCGATCGGCTTGAGCTTGCCGCCGCCGGGGATCCGCGCGGGCACTTCGGTCGGATCCTGCTGTTTGATCCAGGCGAACCAGTCCGGCCACCACGAGCCGGGATGCTCCTTCGCCGTGGCGAGCCAGGCCTCGACGTTGGCGCTGCGCGGCCTTGGGCCGGTCCAATACTGATATTTCTTCTTGTCGGGCGGGTTGACGATGCCGGCGATATGGCCGGAGCCGGTGACCACGAACCGCACTGTGCCGCCGAAGAATTTCGAGGCGAGCATGACCGATTTGGCCGGCGCGATGTGGTCTTCGCGGGTCGCCAGATTGTAGATCGGTATTTTGATCGAGCGCACATCGATCGGCGTGTTGCCGATCATCATTTCACCGCGCGCCAGTTTGTTGTCGAGGTAGCAATTGCGCATATAGAACGAATGATTGGCGGCCGGCAGTCGCGTGGAGTCGGAATTCCAATACAAAAGATCGAACGGGAATGGCGCCTTGCCCTTCAGGTAATTGTTGATGAAGTAAGGCCAGACCAGATCGTTGGAGCGCAGCATGTTGAAGACAGTGGCCATCGACCCGCCGTCGAGATAGCCGCGCTCGGCCATGCGCTGCTCGATAGCCTTGATCTGCTCCTCGTCGATGAAGACCTTGAGATCGCCGGCATTGGTGAAGTCTATTTGGGAGGCGAACAGCGTTGCCGACATGATGCGCTCGTCGTGCCACGCCGCCATGGCGGCGAGCGCGACGGTGAGCATGGTGCCGCCGACGCAATAGCCGGCCGCGTGCACCTTGTCCTCGCCGGTCGCCTCCTTGATCACGTCGAGCGCCGCGAGCGGTCCCTCGCGCACGTAATCCTCGAAGGTCTTTTGCGCCAGCCGCGCATCCGGGTTGACCCAGGAGATGCAGAAAACCGTCAGTCCCTGGTCGACGCACCATTTGATGAAGGATTTTTCCGACGTGAGGTCGAGCACGTAGAATTTGTTGATCCAGGGCGGCACGATCAGCAGCGGGCGCTTGCGCACCTTCTCTGTCGTCGGCGCATATTGGATGAGCTGCATCAGGTCGTTCTGGAAGATGACCTTGCCGGGCGTGGTCGCAAGATTGCGTCCGACCTCGAACATCGAGGCATCGGACTGCCGGATCTTTAGGTGGCCGCCGCCGGCGGCGATGTCCTCGGCCAGCATATGCATGCCGCGAACCAGATTTTCGGCGTTGCTGGTAAGCGTCTCGCGCAGCAGTTCGGGATTGGTCAGCACGAAATTCGACGGCGACAGGGCATTGGTGATCTGCCGAACGTAGAAATCGGCTTTCTGTTTGGTGTGCGGATCGAGGCCGGCGGCGTCGCTGACCAGCTTGTTGGCCCAGTCGGTGGTGAGCAGATAGACTTGCCTGAGGAAGTCGAAGAACTGGTTCGAGGCCCACTCCGGGTCGGTAAAGCGCTTGTCGTTGGCCGCGGGCGCGGCGACCGGCGGTGCCCGTTCGCCGGCGAGCCGCTTGACCGCCGCTCCCCACAGATCGAGGTAGGCTTTGCCGAGCCGGGTCTGCAGCTCGACGGTGCGCTGCGGATCGGCCAGCCAGTATTCCGCGACCTGGCCCAATGTCTTGACTACTTCGGCGACTTCATCGGCGGCGGTGCCGTCGGCGTTGCGGCCTTGTTCGCGCGGCTTGAGGTAAGCCGCGAGCGCCCGGCCGCCCTCTTCAACGAGGCGCGCCAGATTGCGCGAAAACGCCTCGACGTCGACGGTTCCGACCTTCATCGGTTCTTGCGATGGAGCCCGCACGAGCGTTCCTCACCTTCCGTAAGGGCGATATAATTCGCCCCTTACGGTTGAAATGGCCTGCTCAGATCGCGCGCGCAAGGCGGGGCTGGTTTTCTGTCTCTAAGGCCAGCCACGCGGTCCGCGTCGATCCGGTTGGACCTTGTTTCCACCATATTAGCGCGTTATCGGCATGACTTGTGTGTTCTTTAAGTTGATATTTGTAAACTATTGCGGCGCTAACTATTTCGGTCGAGCTCCAGGTACGGCGCCGGCACGGCCTGCCGCAATCGAGCCGGCGGGATCGAGACGAGGGGCCTTGTGGGGGGTACAGCGGGGACCAGCGTGAACGGCGAGCGTAGTGTGACGAGGCTTGTGCTTGGGGCGTTGGCGATAGCCGCCTCGGCGGCTTTTCTTGTATCCGGCTGCACCGAGGCCTTTTTTCCGGCCGTCCACGACATGCCGGCGCCGCGGGCCGATACCCCGCTCACCCCCGACCAGGTCAAGCAGGCGACCGACGCGCTGACCTCCGAGCGCGACCGCTTGAACACCCAGACACAGGCCAATGGTCAGCCGGGTGCGACGGCCAGTGTCCCCGTAGCGGTGCAGCAAAAACCACCCTCGTCGACGCAACCTGCCGCCGCTCAGGCCGGCGCCACGCAGACCGCTGGTGCCGACCCCAAGCCGTGATAAAAGTGTAGAAGGTCGTCTAGCCGACGCGCCGGGGCTCTCATGGAAGAATTTTATCGCATCCGGCGGCTGCCGCCTTACGTGTTCGAGCAGGTCAACCGCGCCAAGGCGGTCGCCCGCAATGGCGGCGCCGACATCATCGATCTCGGCATGGGCAATCCGGACCTGCCGGCGCCTGCGCATGTGGTCGAGAAGCTCAAGGAGACCATCGGCAAGGCACGCACCGACCGCTATTCGGCTTCCAAGGGCATCCCCGGGCTCCGCCGCGCGCAGGCCGCCTATTATGCCCGCCGCTTCAGCGTGAAGCTCAATCCGGAAACGCAGGTCGTTACCACGCTCGGCTCTAAGGAAGGCTTCGCCAACGTCGCGCAGGCGATCACCGCCCCGGGCGATCTCATCATCGTTCCCAACCCGACCTATCCGATCCACGCCTTCGGCTTCCTGATGGCGGGCGGCGCCATCCGTTCGGTGGCGGTCGAAGCCAACGACGCCTTTTTCAGCGCGCTCGAACGCGCGATGATGCATTCGATCCCGAAGCCGATCGCCGTCGTCACCTGCTATCCGTCGAATCCGACGGCTTGCGTTGCGAACCTCGACTTCTATCGCGAGCTCATCGCGTTTGCGAAGAAGCACAGCCTCCTGGTGTTGTCGGATCTCGCTTATGCCGAGGTCTATTTCGATGACAATCCGCCGCCCTCGGTTCTGCAGGTTCCCGGCGCCATGGACGTTGCCGTCGAATTTACTTCGATGTCGAAAACCTATTCGATGCCGGGCTGGCGCATCGGCTTTGCCGTCGGCAACGAGCGTATCATCGCGGCGCTGGCGCGGGTGAAATCCTATCTCGACTACGGCGCCTTTACGCCGATCCAGGTCGCCGCCACAGCGGCGCTCAACGGTCCCGACGATTGCATCCACGAGATGCGCGCGATCTACCGGCGCCGGCGCGACGCACTGGTGGACTCGTTCGGCCGCGCCGGCTGGCGGGTGCCGCCGCCGCGGGCCTCGATGTTCGCCTGGGCGCCGATTCCCGAACCTTTCCAGCCGCTCGGCAGCGTTGAGTTCTCGACCCTGCTGGTCGAGAAAGCCGGCGTCGCGGTGTCGCCGGGAGCCGGCTTCGGCGAGAACGGCGAAGGCCATGTCCGCATCGCCTTGGTCGAGAACGAGCAGCGCATCCGCCAGGCCGCCCGCAACATCCGGCGCTTTCTTGAAACCGGGCCGGAAATGCTGCACAACGTCGTGCCCCTCGCGACGCGACGTTAGTCGCGCCACGCTCTTTCATCCCAGGTTAGCGACGTTTATGGCCGAGCCGTTGAAAGTCGGGCTTGCCGGATTGGGGACTGTCGGCACGGCCGTCGTCCAGCTCTTGGAGCATGGCCGCGACAAGCTCACGGCGCGCTGCGGCCGGGCGATCGAGGTCGTCGCCGTCAGCGCCCGGTCGCGAGGGAAGAAGCGCGCTATCGACCCGAAGAAATTCCGCTGGATCGCCGATCCGGTGGCGCTGGCCTGCGATCCGGCGATCGACGTCCTGGTCGAGCTGATCGGCGGGGTAGGGGACCCGGCCAGGCCCGCCGTGGAGACCGCGCTGGCCGCCGGCAAGCCGGTGGTGACCGCCAACAAGGCGCTGCTCGCCGGGTATGGTCACGAGCTTGCCATGCTGGCGGAACGTCACCGCGTCGCGCTTAATTTCGAGGCGTCGGTCGCCGGCGGCATCCCGATCGTGAAGACGCTGCGCGAGGGGCTCGACGGCGATTCACTGATGCGCGTCTATGGCATTCTCAACGGCACTTGCAATTACATCCTCTCGCGCATGGAGCATGACCGCCTCGCCTTCGATGAGTGCCTGTGCGAGGCCCAACGCCTCGGCTATGCCGAAGCCGATCCGTCTTTCGATGTCGAAGGCCACGACACCGCGCAAAAGCTTGCCATCCTGGCGAGCCTGGCTTTCGGTACCAAGGTCGATCCCGACGCGGTCTACACGGAGGGCATCTCCTCGATCACGCTCGCCGATCTCGACGCCGCCGGCGAGCTTGGCTACCGCGTCAAGCTGTTGGGGGTGGCGGTGCGCACCGAGGCTGGCATCGAGCAGCGGGTGCATCCGACCATGGTGCCGAAGGAATCCGCCATCGCCCAGGTCATGGGCGTGACCAATGCGGTGACGGTCGATGCCCAGGATCTGGCGCCGATCACGCTGGTTGGTCCCGGCGCCGGCGGTATGGCGACCGCTTCGGCGGTCGTATCCGATCTCGCCGACATTGCGCGCGGGGTGCGCACACCGCCGTTCGGACGTCCGGCCGCGCGCATGACGGCGGTCCGCAAGGCGCCGATGCAGCGCCACGAGGGCGGCTATTACATCCGCTTGCTGGCGCGCGACCGTCCCGGCAGCGCCGCAACCATCGCGCGGCGGCTGGCGCAGCAGCAGATTTCGCTCGAATCGATCGTTCAGCGCCACGAACTTCGGCCGCAAGTCGCCGGCCAGCCGGGTCGCTCCGGCGAGCCGGTGCCGGTCATCCTGATCACCTACGCGACCACCGAGGACGCGGTGCGCAAGGCGCTCGCCGCGGTGCGCCGCGACCGTGTAATCTCGGGACGGCCGCAGGTGATCCGGATCGAGAAGAATTAGAGCGAGTGCGCTGGAATTGCAGGAAAAAAAACATGGCGTCCATAACCGTTCCACATAACCTCATGCTGGAGCGCATTCTCGCGCTCGAGATCGTGCGCGTGACCGAGCGCGCGGCGGTCAATGCGGCGAGGCTGCGCGGCCGCGGCGACGAAAAAGCCGCCGACCAGGCCGCGGTCGACGCCATGCGGCGCGAGCTCAACAAGCTGCCGATCGACGGCACGGTCGTGATCGGGGAAGGCGAGATGGACGAAGCGCCGATGCTGTTCATCGGCGAGAAAGTCGGCGCCAAAGGCGGGTTCAAAGTCGACATTGCGGTCGATCCGCTGGAGGGCACGACGCTGTGCGCCAAGAACATGCCGGGCGCCATCGCCACGATCGCGATAGCCGAGGAGGGCACGCTCCTGCATGCGCCCGACATCTATATGGACAAGATCGCGGTCGGTCCGGGCTATCCGAGAGGCGTGGTCGATCTCGACGCCGCGGCCGAGGAAAACATCCTCAATCTGGCCAAGGCCAAAGGGGTGCCGCCGCAAGCCATCACTGCCATGATTCTCGACCGCCCGCGCCACGCCGATCTGATTGCGGCGGTGCGCAAGGCCGGCGCCGCGGTCAGCCTGATCACCGACGGCGACGTCGCCGGCGTCATCCACACCGCCGAGCCGGAGAAGACCGGCATCGACATTTGCCTCGGCATCGGCGGCGCGCCCGAGGGCGTGCTGGCGGCGGCGGCGCTGCGCTGCATCGGCGGCCAGATGCAATGCCGCCTCGTGGTCGACACCGAAGAGAAGCGCGCGCGTGCCGCCAAGATGGGCATCAAAGACCCGCGCAAGAAATATCAGATCGAGGACATGGTGCGCGGCGACTGCCTGTTCGCCGCGACCGGCATCACTGACGGCCCGATGCTGCACGGGGTCAAGTTTCGCGAAGGCATTATCGAGACGCAAACCGTGGTCATGCGCTCGGTCAGCGGCACCGTGCGCTGGATCAGGGCCGAGCACCGGCAGCTGGAAAAATTCGAGTAGAACGCGGCGGTCGTTTGCACGCAAAACGTGACGTTGCCGGATCGGCAGCATCGGTTTGATAGCGGCGGCCCATTCAAAATCGCCGGGGGCGCGGCGCGTGATCCGAGGCTCCCGTTGGCAACTCGGATCATGGGCAGGGCGGCAACATCAACCCCAAAGTGCCGATAGCGGTAGATGCCTGCTGTGAGGCCTCGATGATGGCCTCTGCTCATCCGGCACGAAGCAGCGCCAGCATGATGCCGCCCGAAATCGCGGTTCCGAATACCCCCGCGAGGTTTGGGCCCATGGCCTGATAGATCAGGTAATTTCTCTTGTCTTCTTGTTGCGCCACGACAGCCGAGACGCGGGCGGCAATCGGCACCGAGGCGATCCCGGCGGAGCCGATCAGCGGATTGATCTTCTTGGTGAGGAAGATGTTCATGATCTTTGCGGTGAGCACGCCTGAGGCCGTACCGACCACGAAGGCGACGAGGCCGAGAAAAACGATTTGCAGCGTCTTCACGGTGAGAAACGAATCGGCTGACATTGTCGAACCGATCGCGACGGTCAGAACGATCGTGACCACGTTCATGATGCCGTTCGCGGCGGTTTTAGACAAACGCTCCACCACGCCGACTTCCTTTAGCAGATTACCGAGCGCCAGCATTGTTATAAGAGGCGCCACCGGCGGAAGGAACAGATTGACGATGACCGCCATGACGATCGGGAAGGCGACTTTTTCCAGCTTGCCAACTTGGCGTGGTTGCTCCATCCGGATCAGCCGCTCTTCCTTGGTGGTGAGGAGTCGCATGACGGGCGGCTGGATCAGCGGCATCAACGCCATATAGGAATAGGCCGCGACCGAAATCTGCGGCAGCAGATGGGGCGCGAGCGTGACGGTGACGAAGATGGCCATTGGACCGTCGGCGCCGCCGATGATGCCGATCGCTCCCGATTCCTGAATGCTGAAGCCCCACAACTTGGCGCCGACCAGCGCGACGAATATGCCGAGGTGCGCTCCGGCGCCCAGGATCACCAGCCGGGGATTGGCTATCATCGGGCCGAAATCCGTCATTGCGCCGACGCCGAGGAAAATCAGCGGCGGCAGGATGAGAAGGTTCACGCCCTGATAGGCGTAGTGGAAAAGGCCACCCTGCCTGATCAGGTCGGAGCCCGGAACGTTGGCGACGATGCACGCAAAGCCGATGCCGATCAGCAGGTAGGGTTCGAAATGCTTGGCTATGGCGAGGTAAATCATCGTGCAGCCGACCGCGATCATGACCAAGTTGCCCCACCACAGCTCCTGGAGGCCGGTCTGCTTGAGCAACGCTCCGAGGAAGAGAATGAACTGGTCGTGCATGTCCTAACCCTCTCCAGGAAATGTTCGGTGCAGCGCCCTACTCTTGGATCGGCTCCTTCACGCCTGGCTTCGCTATTCGGTCAAGCCAGGGAAGGGCAGCCAGGACAAACCCGATCGCGGCAATCACCACGAAGCTCAGGAAAAAATCGATCAGGCTGAGCATGAGAGCGCCTTGAAGGGTGTCAGGAATGAGCATTTGCAATTCTCCTCAGTCGCGGCGCCTGTATCACTGTCGGCCAGCACCTTCTCGACCTGTATCAGCTTTTCGGCCTTCACGCCGGTGCACGCCGGCCGCGCGGTGGATCGGCTCCAGAAACGGCAGCTGGAACGGCGTTCGCACTTCCTCGCGGGTCCAATTGGGGCGGACTTGGCCAACGCAGGCGTTGGAAAAAGACAACGCTTGCGCGAGAGACATTCAGTTTGCCCCCAATCACAATCGCAATACAGGCAGGATACCGATTGACCATCCGGCGGAACGACAGGGCATGCCGCAGAAGCCGTCGAATTCTCGGCCGGCGGGCAATTCCACGCTCACCATAAGGCGGCGAAATTGGTTCCTCCTTGACTCAAGTCAAGCCGACCTGCCGATTGCGGGCTAAGTTAAGGTGCGTCAGACTGGCATTTAGGCCGGTTTGTTTCACATCACCGGGCGCGCCGGGCGAGATTCACAGGGCGGCATTTATCAGGTGACAAATCGATCATGCAGGATGCGCCGATTGCGATGGCGCGAAAAGGGGCAGCTATGGATTTCGAGCTGAACGCGGAGCAGCGGCAGATTCAGGATACGGCCAAGCGGTTTGCCGCCGAGGAAATCGCGCCGACGATCGAGGAGGAAGAGCGTCAGCACGCGTTCAAGCCCGAACGCGTCGCCAAGATGGGCGAGCTCGGTTTCTTCTCCTGCGCGTTGTCGGAACAACTGGGCGGCAGCGGCATGGGATTCATGGAATCGGTGCTGATGGCCGAACAGATCGCCAGGGTCTCGGCCTCCTGGCGTTTGCCCTTCAATATGCAGAACTTGGGGCCGGCGCTCACGGTCGCCAAGTTCGGCACGCCGGAGCAGAAGAAGAAATACGTACCCGGCTGGGTCGCCGGTACGCAGCTCGGATTTTTTGCCATGACAGAGCCCAATACCGGCTCCGACGTGGCGAGCATGAGAACCCACGCCATCAACAAGGGTGACCATTTCGAGATCAACGGCAACAAGATGTGGATCTCGCAGGCGCATGTTGGCGATGCCGGGTTGCTCTACGCCTATACGGACAAGGCCAAGGGTAACAAGGGCATGACCGCCTTCATCATCGAGCCGAAGAAGATGAAAGGTTGCACGGCGCGGGCGATCGAAACCAAGCTCGGCCTGCATTGCGCCCCGACCGGGGAATTCGTCTTCGAAGGCATGCAGGTGCCGAAGGAGAATGTGCTCGGCCAAGTCGGCGATGGCTTCCGGGTGTGCATGTGGCAGCTCAACCAGACCCGGATCGGCTGTGCCGCCGGTGCCTTGGGTGTTGCAGGCGGGGCGCTCGATCTTGCCATCAAGTACGCCAACGAGCGCACCCAGTTCGGCAAGGCCATTTCCCAGCATCAGATGATTCAGGCGCAGATCGCCGAAATGGTGGTCGAGCATCATGCAGCGCAAATGCTGGTCTACCGCGCCGCCTGGCTGAAGGATCAGGGCAAGCCGAACCAGTACGAGACGTCGGTTGCCAAGCTCGCCGCCTCTGAAGCGGCGGTTCATGCGGCCAACGAATGCATGAAGATTTTCGGCAGCTATGGCTTCTCGACCGAATACCCGGCCGAGCGCTTCTATCGCGATGCCAAGTCGCTACAGGTGGTCGAAGGCACGTCCAACATCCAAAAGATCATCATCTCCGGCATGGCTTGCGGCTTTACGCCGAACCGAGAATAGTTTTCGCCCATGAGACTGATTTGGACGTTACGTCGCGCCATGCCCGTGCCGGGCATGGCGACGTAGGGGAGTTGGGAATGAGACCCTATTTTGAGACGATGCCGAGCTTCGGCAAGGAGCTCAAAGAGAACCGCATCACCCGCACGCAGGAAAGCCGTGCCAAACTTGAGGCCGTCGAGGCCGAGATCGCCGCCTTGTACAAGGCGCGCCAGGACGTCGGCGTCCCGGCAGCCGAGATCAACAAGCGCGGTTCGCTGACGGTGTGGCAGCGCATCGAATACCTCGTCGACAAAGGCACCTTCCTGCCGCTGCACAGCCTCTACAATCCAGCAGACAACGAAGAAGGCACCACCAACGTCGTCGACGGTCTCGGCAAGATCGGCGGCCGCTGGGCCGTCATCATCGGCTTCGACAACAAATTGCTGGCCGGCGCCTGGATCCCCGGTCAGCCGGAGAACATCCTGCGGGTGACCAACATCGCCAAGCGCCTGCATATCCCGCTGGTCTGGCTGGTCCAGTGCAGCGGCGTCAAAATGACCGACCAGGAGAAGTTCTACGCCGACCGCCGCGGCAGCGGCACCTGTTTTTACCGTCACGCTGAGCTGGAGCAGATGGGGATTCCCATCCTTGCCGGCATCTACGGGACCAATCCGGCCGGCGGCGGCTACCAGAGCATCAGTCCCACCATCCTGCTCGCCCACAAGGACGCCAACATGGCGGTCGGCGGGGTCGGTATCGTATCGGGGATGTCGCCCAAGGGCGGCTTCGACGTGGCCGGCCTGGAGGAATTGATCGCCAAAACGCGCGACATGCGCGGGCAGGCGCCGGGCCAAGTCGAGACCCATTACGCCGCGACCGGTTTCTTCACCCGCGTGTTTGAGAAGGAAACCGAGGTTCTCGACGGCATCAAGGAATACATGCGGGCGATTCCCGCTTACGACCCGATGTTCTTCCGCGTCGCCGAGCCGAAAGAGCCGCGGCTTGCGGCCAACGAACTCTACCATCTACTGCCGGCCAATCAGAAGGAGGGCTATGTCTTCGACGAAATCCTCGCCCGCTTGGTCGACGGCAGCGAACACATGGAGTTCCGCCCCGATTATGGGCCCGAGATTTACACCGGCCTGGTCAAGATCGACGGCATGCTGATCGGCGCCATCGGCAACCGCCAGGGACTGCTGCCCAAGGGCTATCCCGAATACGCCGACTACCCCGGCATCGGCGGCAAGCTCTACCGCCAGGGGCTGATCAAGATGAACGAGTTCGTGACACTGTGCGGGCGCGACCGGTTGCCGATCGTCTGGTTCCAAGACACCTCCGGCATCGACGTCGGCGACATCGCGGAGCGGGCCGAACTGCTAGGCCTCGGTCAATCGCTGATCTATTCGATTCAGCAGACCGACGTGCCAATGATGCTGGTCGTGCTGCGCAAGGGTAGCGCGGCCGCCCACTACGTCATGGGCGGACCGACAGCCAACCGCCACAACGCCTTCACACTAGGTACCGCCGCGACCGAAATCTACGTCATGCACGGCGAGACCGCGGCGGTCGCGACCTACGGCCGTCGCGCCGTCAAGGACAAGGACTCCGGCAAGCCGTTGCAGCCGATCGCCGACAAGATGAACGAGATGGCGAAGAAGTATTACGACACGTCGCGCCCGGCCTATTGCGCCCAGCACGGCTTCGTCGACGAGATCGTCGATCTCAAGTCGCTGCGTGCCTATCTCAAGGGCTTCGCCGGCGCGGTGTATCAGAATCCGATCTCGATCTGCCCGCGCCACCAGATGCTGACGCCGCGGATCATTCGGGGGTAGGTTGCCACGAACTTCCAACATTGTTCCTTGCACACCGAAAGCAATAGCGGCGTGATGTGGAATGCGGGTGCGTGTGACCAAGGTCGATCAGCGGTGCTTGGCCTACAACAGGAGACAGTTCGATGAGCGAGGAAATTACCGCCCCGGTGTCGGGGAATGTCTGGAAAATTCTCGTCCAGGTCGGCGATAGCGTGCAATGCGACGATGAGCTCATGATCCTCGAAGCCCTGAAGATGGAGAATCCAATCTACAGCCCGGTCGACGGGAAAATCGCCGCGATCAAGGTCGCTGTGGGCAATCACGTGGAATCCAATCAGGTGTTGATGGTGATCGAGTAGCAGACACCGCGGATTGCGCAGCGTGAGATCTTCAAGTTTGCCCCAGACCAGACGATATAGACGCCGGGCCGTTCAGCGATAACAAAATCTTTCCGACACAAATCGTTCTACAATCGCGCCGATGACCGAGAGTCGCCTCTTCCTTGGCGTCGAAAACTCGGCGACCGGCCGCGCCTGGCGCAACCGGCTCGACGAGCGCGGTTCGGCGCGGGCGCTGGCGATCGCGCAGCGGCACGATCTGCCCGAACTGCTGGCGCGCATCCTCGCCGGCCGCAATGTCGAGGTCGATGCGGTCGCGGCCTTCCTCGATCCAACGATCAAGCAGTCGATGCCCGATCCCAACGTGCTCACGGCCATGCCGGAGGCGGCGGCGCGGATTGCCGACGCGATCATGCGTGGCGAGACGGTCGCCGTGTTCGGCGATTACGACGTCGACGGCGCGACCTCCGCGGCGTTGCTGGCGCGCTTCCTGCGCCAGGCCGGCATCGACCCGTTGATCCACATCCCCGACCGGCTGTTCGAAGGCTATGGCCCCAACATCGAGGCGGTGCGGGCACTGGCCGCGCGCGGCGCCACGCTCTTGGTGACGGTCGATTGCGGCACCACCAGCATCGAGCCGCTCATGGAAGCGCGCGCTCTCGGTGTCGACGTCGTCGTCATCGATCACCACCAGGCCGACGAGGTGCTGCCGCCGGCCGTGGCCATCGTCAATCCGAACCGGCGCGACGATCTTTCTGGCCTCGGCCATCTCGCCGCGGTGGGCTTGACCTTCATGACCGTGGTGGCGGTCAACCGCGTGCTGCGCTCCCGTGGCTTTTGGACCGCGGAGCGTCCCGAGCCCGATCTCCTGTCGTTTCTCGATGATGTGGCGCTCGGCACCGTCGCCGACGTGGTGGCGCTCACCGGCCTCAACCGCGCTTTCGTCGCCAAGGGCCTGATCGCGCTGCGTCGGCGCCAGCGCGCCGGCCATGTCAGCCTGATGGACGTGGCGCGGCTCTCCGGTCCCCCCGAGGCGTGGCATCTCGGTTTTCTTCTTGGTCCGCGCATCAATGCGGGCGGTCGCATCGGCCGCGCCGATCTCGGCGTGCGGCTTTTACTCGAGGACGATCCGATCGAGGCGGCGCGCATCGCCGCCGAGCTCGACCGGCTCAACCGCGAGCGCCAAACCATCGAGCTAGAAACGCTGGCGCAGGCCGAGGCCGAAGCGATGGCCGCGCTCGGCGTCGAGGAAACGGGCGCGGTGGTGGTCACCGCCGCCGAAGGCTGGCACCCGGGCATCGTCGGCCTCGTCGCGGCGCGGCTGAAGGAGAAATTCGGCCGCCCGGCCTTCGCGATCGCGCTCGAGCCCGGCGGCATCGGCACCGGCTCGGGCCGCTCCATCGCCGGCGTCGATATCGGCCGCGCGGTGCGGCGCGCAGTGGCGGAAGGCCTCCTCGTCAAGGGCGGCGGCCACGCCATGGCGGCGGGCGTGACGCTGCGCAAGGCCGCGCTGGCGCCGTTGCGCGCTTTTCTCGAAACGACGCTCGGTGCCGATGTGGCGGCGGCGCGCCGCGCGCATGGTCTTCTGATCGACGGCGCCGTGAGCGCAGCGGGGGCGGACGCCGCGCTCGTCGCGCTCATCGAGCGCGCCGGCCCGTTCGGTTCGGGCAATCCCGAGCCGGTGATCGCCTTGCCAGCGCACACGCTCGTCTATGCCGAGGAAGTCGGTCAGGCGCATATGCGTGTGCGACTCAAATCCGCCGAGGGCGCCGGCATCGGCGCCATCGCCTTCCGCGCCGCCGGGCAAAAGCTCGGTGCCGCGCTCTTGGCGAGCCGCGGCCGGCAAATCCATGCCGCCGGCTCCTTCGCGCTCGATCGCTGGCAGGGTGAGGAGCGCGTGCAATTCCGCCTCACCGACATCGCACCGGCGGAGCCGTTTGCGGGACGGTGAAAAAGCTAGACGGGAGGCCAAGGTGGCGATCCAGCGCCTGACGATTAAACAAGCCGCGGTGCTTCGAAACCCCGGCAAACAATCCATGCAGATCGTTTCGCCGGAGAACGCGCCTGACGCCGCGGTGACCATAACGCGCGTGACAATGGAGCCGGGCGCGATCTCGCCGAGACACAGCCACGCTCGCTCCGAGCAGATTTGGATTGTCGAGGAGGGATCGGCCACGCTCCTCCTGGCCGGCGACCGGACCGAAGAGCTGGCAGCCGGCGATGTCATCCGCACACCCTGCGGTGACATCCATGGCGTCGAGAATACCGGGCGGGGCTCGTTCGTCTATTTGACGATCACCAATCCCCCCGAAGACATGACGCCCTTCTACAAGGAGCGAATCACGACAGAGGACTGAGGCACGCGGTCTTCTCGCGGCGCGCGAGACACCTGAGACCGCGCACCCTAGTGTGGTGGTTCTGAAGTCCGCATCATTTTTGCTGCGAACTCGTCATGCGGACTTCTGAACCAAAGCCACCTGATAGATCGGAAGGCGCATCATTTCCATTCCCGGCGATTGCAGGAAACGGCTAGGTTATTGGCACAAATGCACGCACACGGCTATGTAGAACCCCGCACTGCGCCATGAACGAGATTTGAATGGCCAAGCTTAGTCTTTCGGTCGCCATCGGCGAGTACGACCGGACCCGGGCGCTGATCGACGGCAGCGTCTCCATCGACGGCGTCGACCCGGTCTATTTGCCACTGGTCCCGGAGGAGATTTTCTTTCGCGCCTTCCGCGCCACCGAATTCGACATCTGCGAATTGTCGCTCTCGAGCTATGCGATCAAGACGGCGCAGGGTGATTGTCCCTACATCGCGGTGCCGGCCTTCGTCTCGCGCGCCTTCCGCCATAACGCGGTCTATGTCCGCACCGATCGCATCAAGAAGCCGGCGGACCTCAAGGGCAAGAAAATCGGCGTGCCGGAATATCAGCTCACGGCCAATGTGTGGGCGCGCGCCTTGCTCGATGACGATTACGGCGTCAAGCCCGCCGACATCTACTGGATCCGCGGCGGCATCGCGCAGCCGGGCCGGCCGGAAAAACTCACCGTTAAGCTGCCGGCCGGCGTGCGTCTCGACAATGCGCCGGAGGGCGCGACGATTTCCGCCCTGCTCGAAGCCGGCGAGATCGACGGTTTTATCGCGCCACGCCCGCCCAGCCTCATCGAGAAAAGGCACCCGCATATCGGCTGGCTGTTTCCCGACCCGGTCGCGGCGGCTAAGGATTACTTCAAGCGCACCGGCTTGTTCCCGATCATGCACGTCCTCGGTATCCGCCGCGCCCTGGCCGAGCAGCATCCCTGGCTTCCCGGGGCCGTGCTCAAGGCGTTCGAGCAGGCCAAGCGGCTGTCGGTCGAGGAGCTCGCGGACACTACCGTCGCCAAGGTGACATTACCTTTTGTCGAAGAAATGCTCAGGGACGCGCGTGCATTCATGGGCGAGGATTTCTGGTCCTACGGCGTCGCGCCCAACCGCAAGGTGCTCGATTATTTCCTCGGCCAGCATCACGCGCAGGGTTTGTCTTCGCGGCGGCTCTCCGTCGACGAGTTGTTTCACCCGGCGACCTATGAGACATTCAAGGTGTGAACGACTTGAAAATCACGAGCCTTCACGCAACCGGGCCAAGAGCTTGAGCCCGGCATAGCCGTCGACCGGCTCCATGCCGATCTTGCGCTGGAAGTTTTGCACCGCGAGCATAGTGTCGTTGCCGATGCGGCCGTCGGCGCCTCCGGTGTCGTAGCCGAGCGCGGTGAGCCGGCGCTGAATCTCCTGCACCTCGGCGAGCGTGGGCGCGCGTTCGGCGCCGGGAAACGGCTGCACGAATGCGCCGCCGCCCATCACCCGGTCGCCGAGATGCACGAGCGCGAGCGTGTAATTCATCGACGGGTTGTAGCTGCGCACGGCAAAAAAATTCGGGCCGAGCAGGAAAGCCGGGCCGCCCGGCACCGGCACCCACAAGCGCGCGGTCGCGTTCGGTTGCGGGAAAGCTTGGCCGTCGGCACGCACGACGCCGCGCCTTTGCCAGTCGGCGTAGCGGCGCGACGCGCCGCCGCCAGCTTTTGCCGGCAGACGCACTTCGTAGCCCCAATGTTCGCCGCGCCGGTATTTGCCGCGCTCGACAAAAAAACGCGCCGTCGTGCCGAGCGCGTCGTCCGGCGCGCCGAACGGCGAAATCTTGCCGTCGCCGTCATAGTCGATGCCGAGATGCAGCCAGACCTCCGGCATCCATTGGGTATGGCCCATGGCGCCGGCCCAGGAGCCGACCATTTCCGCGGGCGTGCTCCAACCGCGCTGAATAATTTGCAGCGCGTTGATCAGTTCGTCTTCCCAATATTTGCGCCGGCGCCGCTCGCCCCAGGCGAGCGCGGCCAGCGAGGGGATGACGGGCCGCATATGGTTTTTCTGCACAAGCGGATCGCCATAGGTCGATTCGACGCCCCAGACGCCTAGCATGACCGAGCGCTCGACGTCGAAATCCTTTTCGATGCGGGAAAACAGCGGCGCAAACTCCTTGGCCTTCTCCTGGCCGGCGATGATGCGCCAGTCGGAGACCCGGCGGTTGAGATATTGCCAGAGTTGCTCGTCGAATTCGGGCTGATTGCGGATCGCCTCAAGCCCTGCGGTGTCCGGCCTTAACCCGTCCATGACCCGCGCGTAGGTTTCCGGCGTGATGCCGCGCGCCAGCGCTTTGGTACCAAACGCGGCGACCCATTGATCGAACGGCGTGTGGTCCGCGCGCGCGCGCCCCGGCAACAACAATCCTGCAAACGCGCCGGCGATGACCTTGAGCGATGCGCGTCTGGCAATGTTGGGCGACGATGCGATGCTCAAGGCCGGCCTCGTTCTTGCTCTGTGTTTTGGGTCCGGTTCGACCCGTTCGATCATTCTCGGTGGGGCGTTCCGCGCCTGTCGCGGCTTCCCCGTTCGCGTCGCGCATTGCGGCATTCGACATAGTGACCGCGTTTGCGGAGGTCGTCACGGAAGAATTGGGCTCGGATGTGGCATCGATTTCTCCCCATGGCACCCGCGTTCGGCTTGCGTCCGCATTAGCCGCCGCGATTGCCGTCCCTCCGTCAAGTTCGTCCATGAGCCGTCCCACGCTACCGCCGAAGCTCGCGACATCGAAATGGAGCGGATCGTCGTGGCCGTTGCGGATGCCGGAATCGATAGCGGCATGGAACGCCGGAATGAGCCAATGCTCGGCGCGGACACTGGCGATGACGTAGAGGAGCGCCAGCCGGTCATATTGCGCGGCGGTAAAGCCCGGATTTGGGCTCTGCGCGTCGTTTCGCCATCCGCGCCCGGCTTCGCTGCGCCGCGGCTGGATCAGCTCGACGTGGAGGAAGAGCCCCTTCAGGCCGCCGGCGAAATTCGCCGCTTGCTCGAACCGCGTCTCGCGCCAGGGAATGGCAAAATCGTGATCGAGCAGCATCCCGCCGGAGCGATTGACGACCACGTGAGCCTTGCCCCAGCCATCCGAGCACTTGAAGCTGCCGAGATTGTTGAGCTTGGCGCTGACGTCGATGTCGGCGGGAAAGGACCGGTGTCCGTAGTTCGGTCCGCTGGTATCGTGGATGACGAAATAACGCGCCGGCGGAGCGTCCGCATCGTTGTTGTGCGCACGCGACACCGGTTGCCAGAGATAAGCGGCAAAATCCCATTCGAGATTCTCTCTGGAAAGGAAGGCGCTCAGCGCCTCCCGCGACGGCAGCCCGCTATCTTGTCCGACGCGGCTGGCGAGCGCGGGTGGCAAGCTTTCCATCGCCGGCGCGAGATTCCTCGTCGCGTCCATGCCGCGCATCAGGCACTTGGCTTGCGCAACCGGATCGCCGGAATAGCTCAAAGTCTGCGGGTCGAAGGCGCAGGCGCCCATCGTTTTTACAAAGAAGGTCGGTCTGAAATGATTTGGCTTGCAGGCGCTCCAGGCAGAGCTGGCGGCGGCGCACACCATCGCGCAGGCCAATACGGCCCTGATACAAAGGCGCAGGCTGTCGGTTGTTACCGCAACGGGCACGGCTCACCCCAATGCAACACGCCGTACTATCGTCAGCAATGCGCGCTCTGCCAAGCGGTGCCGCGGATGCGCACGATGAATGAATATTCAGATGGGAGCCGAATGCCCGCGGGGTCACGCCAAGCTCTGGGTCCCCGCTTGCGCGGGACGAGCGGATCGCGACGCGGTCTTACTCTTTCGCCCGCTCGATATAGCTGCCGTCGGATGTGTTCACCACAATCCTCGTGCCCGCGGTGACGAAGGAGGGCACCATGGTGCGCACGCCGTTGGACAGGAGCGCCGGCTTGTAGGACGAGGCCGCGGTCTGGCTCTTGATGGTCGGTTCGGTCTCCGTCACTTCGAGGGTGGCGCGCGGCGGCAGCTCGATGACGACTGGAACACCCTCGTGCAGGCTGATCGTCACCTCCATCTCCGGCTGCAGGTAAGCCGCCTGGTCGCCGACAATGTCGGGCGGCAGCGCCACCTGGTCGTAGCTCTCCATGTTCATGAAATGGAAGCCGTCGTCGTCCTGGTACATGTATTGGTGCTTGCGGTCCTCGACGAAGGCCCGTTCGACCTGGTCGGTCGTCTTGTAGCGCAAGCCGACCTTGACGCCGTCGGCGATCCGGCGGACGTCCATCTGGGTCACCGGCGTGCCCTTGCCGGGGTGAATGTTCTCAATCGAGACGATGACGCCGAGCTTGCCGTCGACCTCAACGATATTGCCTTTTCGGAGCGAGCTGGCGATGACTTTCACGGTTACCTCGACTTTTTGCCTCTGAATAAGGGGCGCACCATAGCGATCCTGAGCCCGATCGCCACATATTTCCTCTCTTCCCCGCGCACAAGGACATGCCGGATCTTCCCCACGCACAAGGACATGCCGGAAACCTCGCCCGCCGCCTCGCCCTTCTGGGCTCGCCACGTCCACGCCGACCGGCGGCCGGCGCTGTTGGCGCGCGGCCGCATCGTGACGGCGCTGCGCGGCTGGTTTGCGGCGCGGGATTTCATCGAGGTCGAGACCGGCGCCTTGCAGATTTCCCCGGGCAACGAGACCCATTTGCATGCCTTCGCTACCACGCTCGCGGCGCCGGACGGCACGTCGTCGCGACTTTATCTGCGCACCTCGCCGGAATTCGCCTGCAAGAAACTCCTGGCCGCCGGGGAGCGCCGCATCGTCGAATTTGCCAAGGTGTTTCGCAACCGGGAGCGCGGCGCGCTGCATCATCCGGAATTCACGCTGATCGAATGGTATCGCGCCGGCGAGCCCTACGGGACGCTGATGGCCGACTGCGCGGCGATCCTGGCCGTCGCGGCGGAAGCCGCGGGAACGAAGCAGTTGAGCTTCCGCGGCCGTTCGGCCGATTCGTTCGCCGAACCGGAACGCCTTACCGTCGCCGAAGCATTTGCGAAATTTGCCGGCATCGACCTCTTGGCGACGCTGCCGGGCGGCGAAGCCGACCGCGAGGCGCTAGCCCGCGCGGCGACCGCGGCGGGCATCCGCATCGGCGACGACGACCACTGGGGCGATATTTTCAGCCGCGTGCTGGTGGAGAAGATCGAGGGCAATCTCGGCGTCGGCCGCGCCACCATCCTCGATCAATACCCGGCCATGCAGGCGGCGCTGGCACGCCCGGCGTCCGACCGGCGCGTCGCCGAGCGCTTCGAGCTTTATGCTTGCGGCGTGGAACTCGCCAACGGTTTTGGCGAACTCACCGATGCGGCCGAGCAGCGCCGCCGGCTGGAACGGGAGATGGCGGAGAAGGAGCGGCTTTACGGCGAGCGCTACCCGATCGACGAGGATTTTCTTGCCGCGCTTGCGGCAATGCCGCAGGCTTGCGGCATCGCGCTCGGTCTCGACCGCCTGGTGATGCTGGCAACCGGAGCCGCGCGCATCGAGCAGGTGTTGTGGAATCCGCTGGCATGAAGTCCCGCTCGACCACGTTGCGCGCCGTTGACGAGCTTTGCCGCTCGGCGCTGGTGCCGCGCGAGCGGCTCGATGCGCTCGCCGCGGTCGCCGCCCGCTACGCGGTCGCCATCACGCCGCTAATGGCCGACGCGATCGACCGCAGCGATCCGCACGATCCGATCGCGCGGCAATTCCTGCCCGATGCACGCGAACTTATCGAGCAGCCCGAGGAACGCCGCGATCCGATCGGCGATGATGCGTTCAGCCCCGTCGCCGGTATCGTTCATCGTTATCCCGACCGCGTCCTGCTCAAGCTCGTCAATGCCTGCGCGGTGTATTGCCGGTTCTGCTTCCGCCGCGAAATGGTGGGGCCGGGACGGGGAGGGCTGTCGCCGGCCGCGCTCGCGGCCGCGCTCGACTATATCCGCGGCCATCCGCAAATCTGGGAGGTAATTCTGACCGGGGGCGATCCGCTGGTGCTTTCAGCGCGCCGGATCGAGGATGTGGTGAAAAAGATTGCCGCCATCGCCCACGTCAAAATCATCCGCGTGCACACGCGCGTGCCGGCCGTGGCGCCCGAGCGGATAACGCCCGCATTGGTGCGCGCGTTGCGCGCGCGGAACAAAGCGACCTTCGTCGTCTTACACACCAATCACCCGCGCGAATTGACCAAACAAGCCCGCGCCGCCTGCGCGCGCTTGGTTGATGCCGGCATCCCGATGCTCTCGCAATCGGTGCTGTTGCGCGGAGTGAACGACGACGTCGAGACGCTCGGCGCGCTGATGCGCGCCTTGGTCGAGTGCCGCATCAAGCCCTATTACCTGCACCACGGCGATCTCGCGCCCGGTACGGCGCATCTGCGCACCAGCATCGCCGAAGGGCAGGTTCTGATGCGCGCGCTGCACGGCCGCTATTCGGGCCTGTGCCGGCCGGCCTATGTGCTCGACATACCCGACGGCTACGGCAAATCGCCGATCGGCCCGAATTATTTGAGTGAGGACGGTGCCGTGGTCGAAGATTTCAACGGGCGGCGGCACGCCTATCCGCCGCGCGCTTAGCCGGTAGCGCCCCGTTAGCGACCGGCTTAAGGAATTCTAATTGTCATATAAATTCAGCTCAATATGGCAACGGGAGCACGGTGCAGGACGTGGTGGAGGATATAGGTGTAGGATGTCACTGATGGGCAGTAAAACGGAGGGGTAGATGAATAGCGGGGCGATTCTTGCCGTACTGAGCGTCGGGGCACTCTTGACATCGCAGCCGGCTTCGGCTTTTGGCGCGCTTGCCGTGGGCGTTCCTGCCGATGTCGTACATAGCGGTTTCGCCTACGGCATCAACGTAAACGCGCCGACCGAAGCGATGGCGCGCGAGACGGCTCTCAGCAATTGCCGCGGAACCAACCCAAACTCGCAGGTCCATTCCCAATCGAGCCAGCCGGCGCGGACCCTGTGTACGGTGGTGACAACGCTTCATCACAAGTGCGCTGTCGTGGCCCAAGACCCGGCTGCTGGAACCCCCGGCGTCGGTTGGGCGGTCGCGCCTACGCTCGAAGCGGCAACGAAACAGGCGATAGACAATTGCAAGGCCACGGCGGGTGAATCGCGCAAGCAATTCTGCGCCAGAGACGCTTACAACTGTGACACCAAGTAGGCGTCAAACCGCGATAAGAGTCAGGCTGCGCAGCGCGCTATGCGGCATTTTTTTCCAGTGCCGGGAAGAACACCGCGGTTTCGAATTCATAACCGCAGGCTTCGCACGACCAGGTGTGACGCACGCAACGCTCGTTCAAATGTTCGGACCAGTCGGGCGCCAGCAGCCATGAGCTGCACTGCGGGCATACATTCTTGTCGTAGGTGACTAGGTGAGTGCGCGCCACGCTATTGGTGTGCAGTGCCATGATGGATCTCCTCCCTGCATCACCCCTCCCATGACCGACTCCCATAACCGACGCTAACCAGACTCTGTGGCGACCGCATGACGCAACTGAGTTCCGTCCACCGACATTGAATCGAATCTTCTGCGACTTGCAGATAAATGACGCGGTGCAGCGCAAATTGTCGGGAGATTTCTCGGTCGCGACACAACGCCGCGGTCAGCGCAACGTTCTTCCGCCGGGGTCGCGCGCTGCATCGCGGTAGAAGCGAACGGTGGCGGCAAGGCCGTCCTCGAAGCTCGTTGGCTCCTGCCCAAATCTTGCTCGGAACTTGCCGGCATCGACGTAATACGGCCGATCGGTCTGGAACCGCATTTCGATCAGCTCGCGGAGTTCCGGCACCGCGATTCCGAGAATCGGCTGCAGCCAGGTGGGCAACACCCGCATTCGCAACGGAACCTCGGCGATCCTGGCTGCAAGCGCCAGCAGCTCGCGCAGGCTGTGGGTCGGCGCGTTGGGAACGTGCCAGCTTTGGCCGTAGGCGTCGTCCGGCGCTTCGCACAGCGTGACAACGGCGCGGGCAACGTCCGGGACGTAAGTTTGATCGTGCGGGTGATTGGGGGAGAAGGGAACGAGCGCGGCCTTGTCGGCGATCATTCGTGAAATGCCCATTGAGAGGATGGAGTTCGGCACGTCGGGCCCATAAAAATCCGAAGCGCGCACCGCGGCCACTTTCACGCGCCCCGCCGCATGGGCGTCTTGCCACAGACGGGTGATCTCGGCGCGGATGCGCGGCTTTTGCCCGTAGCTCGTGAGCGGCATGGTTTCGGTGAGCGGCACGGTCACCGGCCCGTACATATAAAGATTGTCGGCAAAGACGAACCGGGCGCTGGCCTTCTCGCAAGCGCTCAGCATCGCGTTCATGGCGGCCGGCCAGGCGCGCTGCCAGATGGCGGCGGAGTAACGAAATCCCACGGTGCAGATCGCGATCTCGCGCCCGGTCGTCGCGGCAGCGACTGAATTGGCATCGGTCACGTCGCAACTGGTGAAGGTGGCGCCCGCCGGAAGGTGTCTCGGCGCACCGCGCTGTGCCACCAGCACGTCGTTGCCGCGCGCGGCAAAGAGCGCTGTGACCTCACGGCCGACCGGACCATAACCAAAGACGACAACGCGTTTCATGGCTCTTCATAAGCCCTGCGGTTTGACAACGCTACCACGCTTTGTCGATCGGCATATGAACCACCATCTAACTGGTCGGCCGCTGGTCCATCGGCCGTTGAGCTTGGCCATGGCTTTGCTCGGTGAGCGCTCACTGAGATAGAGAAATTCGCAATGGCGAACAGCATTGTCGAGGTCGCGATCGTCGGTGGCGGTGCGGCCGGCATCGCCGCCGGCCGGCGGCTTGGCGAGGCCGGAATTCAATGCCTTGTGATCGAAGCGCGGCCGCGGCTCGGCGGCCGGGCGTGGACCATCGTCGATCGTGCGGGCTTCCCCATCGATCTCGGCTGCGGGTGGCTCCATTCCGCCGACCGCAACCCGTGGCGCGAGATTGCGCAGGCGGAGCGCCGCTCGATCGACAAAACGCCGCCGCCCTGGATGCGGCCGTCGCTTGAGATCGGATTTCCGCGTTCCGAACAGCAGGATTTCGGCAAGGCACTGGGAGCGTTTTTTGCCCGGCTCGACAGTCGCGGCGAGAATGAGCCCGACGCGCCGGCGGCGACGCTGCTCGCGCTGGATTGCCGCTGGAACAACCTGATCAATGCCGTCAGTACCTACATTAGCGGCGTCGAGCTGGACCGTCAGTCGGTTGAAGATTTTTACCGATACGACGACAGCGGCATAAACTGGCGCGTCGTTGAAGGTTACGGTTCGACGATAGCCGCCTACGGCGCCGATTTGCCGGTCATGTTCGATTGCGCCGTGCAGCGGATCGACCATCGCGCGAAGCGCTTGCGCATCGCGACGGCCAAGGGCGCGATCGAGGCCGATCAAGCCATCGTGACGATACCGAGCACGCTGCTTGCCGAGGAGAGACTGCTGTTTACGCCAGCGCTGCCGGACAAAACCGAGGCTGCCGCAGGCTTACCGCTCGGGCTTGCCGACAAGCTGTTCCTCTCGCTGGAAGATGCCGAGGAATTCGAAACGGACACGCGATTGTTCGGCCGCATCGACCGCGCCGGCACCGGAGCCTATCACTTCAGGCCCTTCGGCCGGCCGCAGATCGAGGTTTATTTCGGCGGCCGGTTGGCGTCCGCGCTCGAAGCGGGCGGCGAGGGGGCCTTCTTCGACTTCGCCGTTGCCGAGCTGAAAAATTTGCTCGGAACTGCGTTCGCGCGTCGGATCAGCCCGATCCAGATTCATCGCTGGGGAGCCGACCCGTTTTCCCGCGGGTCTTATACCGAGTCCGGCTGATTGATTCGTAAGATTTCTGGGATTCACGGGCGGAATCGAAGCGGTTAGCGTGCGTCGTCATGATTCGTCAGAGGGGCACGATCATGACGACTATCAAGGCACA